>DATMCA010001813.1:0-5473 GCA_035559015.1 Umezawaea sp.
CCACCGAGGACGGCTGGCACCGGATCACCACCGAGCACGGGAAGCTCGGGCGGTACACGCTGCACGTCGAAGGCGCGCCCTCCCTGCTGGTCACCGACAACGAGACGAACGACGTGGCGCTGTTCGGCGCCGAGCGGAACCCGACGGAGTACACGAAGGACGGCATCGACCGGCACGTCGTGGGCGGCAACCCGACGTCTTGCCAGGTCGTCGCCGACGTCTCCGAGCCCGGCACCAAGGCCGCGGCTTGGTACTCGTTCGACGCCGTCGAACCCGGTGGGTCCGTGTCGATCCGGCTGCGGCTGGTCGACGGCGACGGGCACCAGGACGCCTTCGGGCCGACGTTCCGGTCCACTGTGGACGCACGACGGGCCGAGGCCGACGAGTTCCACCACGACCTGATGCCCGACGCCGACCGGCAGAAGGCCGCCGTGGCACGGCGGGCGCTCGCGGGTCTCATGTGGACGAAGCAGCACTACCGCTTCCGCACCAGGGAGTGGCTGGACGGCGACCCCGCGCAACCGGCCGCGCCCGGCTCGCGCAAGTCGCCCGCCGCGCGCAACACGCACTGGCGGCACTTCGACTGCGCCGACGTGATCTCCATGCCGGACGAGTGGGAGTACCCGTGGTTCGCGGCGTGGGACCTCGCGTTCCACACCGTGCCGTTCGCGATGGTCGACCCGGCGTTCGCGAAGGAGCAGCTCCTGCTGCTGTGCCGCGAGTGGCTGATGCACCCGAACGGCCAGATCCCGGCCTACGAGTGGGAGTTCGGCGACGTCAACCCGCCCGTGCACGCGTGGGCGGCGCTCCAAGTCTACCGGGCGGAGGAGGTGCCGGACCGGAAGTTCCTGGCGAAGATCTTCCACAAGCTGCTGCTGAACTTCTCCTGGTGGGTCAACCGCAAGGACGCCGACGGCAGCTACCTGTTCGAGGGCGGGTTCCTCGGCATGGACAACATCGGGCCGGTCAACCGGTCCGAGCCGATGCTGGGCGCGTGGCGGCTGGAGCAGTCCGACGCCACGTCGTGGATGGCCGCCTACAGCTTGCACCTGATGCAGATCGCGCTGGAACTGGCGCGGCACGACGAGTCGTACGAGGACGTGGCGACGAAGTTCGTCGAGCACTTCCTCGGCATCGCCGAGGCGTCGACCCAGTTCGGGTCGGGTGGCGGCGGGATCTGGGACGAGGCGGACGGCTTCTGCTACGACGTGGTGTCGCGCAGGCTGGCCGACGGCACGGTGGAGTCGCAGCCGGTGCGGGTGCGGTCGATGGTCGGCCTCATCCCGCTGCTCGCGTCGGCCGTGCTGGAGCCGTGGGTGTTCGAGGAGCTGCCGAGCTTCACCCGGCGGCTGGACCACCTGATGGCCCGCAGGCCGGAGCTGGTGCAGTTCCTGACCTGGCAGGACCGGCCGGACGGCCGGCGCAACCTGCTGTCGCTGCTCGACGACCGCAAGCTGCGGCTCGTGCTGGCCCGGATGCTGGACGAGGGCGAGTTCCTGTCGCCGCACGGCATCCGCTCCATGTCCGTCGCGCACCGCGAGGGCATGGAGGTGCACGTCGCCGACCAGCAGCACCGGATCGGCTACGAGCCCGGCGAGTCCCGCACGCCGATGTTCGGCGGCAACTCGAACTGGCGCGGCCCGGTGTGGTTCCCGACCAACGCGCTGCTGGTCGAGTCGCTGCGGACGTTGGACTCGTTCCACGACGGCCAGTTCCGCGTCGAGCTGCCCACGAGGTCGGAACGCGAGGTCACAGCGGGTCAGGCCGCCGACGAGCTGGCCCGGCGGCTGGTGTCGCTGTTCCTGCCCGACCACGACGGCCGGAGGCCTGCGGACGGTAAGCGGGTGGAGTCGACCGACTCACCGCTGTGGCGCGACCACATCACGTTCAGCGAGTACTTCGACGGCGACACGGGTGAGGGGTTGGGCGCGACGCACCAAACCGGGTGGACAGCTCTGGTAGCGGGATTGCTCCATCCGTGACCTGCACGAATCGGTTCAGAACGTGCGCTCTGCGTGTCCGTGCGGTGTGATGTAACCCGATCGCGTGTACGACATTCGGCCGAATAGGACTGTGACGCTCGATTCGGCAACGCGAACGGGATGTAACACGCACGTGCTGTCCAGGTTGTCACCCAAGTGGCAGTATCCCGAACACTCGACCAACTCAGTTACGAGGAGTGACCTCAGTGGCCCGTCGAACAAGCAACCAGGTGTTCGCCCTGCTTCCCGCGCTGGGGCTCGCCGTCGTCGCGGCCGCGGGGTGTGCCACGAGCACGAACACCGCCGGTACCGCCGGTGACAGCGGAATCGCCGTCGTCAGCGCGGGCAAGCTCACGACCTGCACGCACCTGCCGTACGAGCCCTTCCAGTTCCGCGACGGCGACAAGACCGTCGGCTTCGACGTCGACCTCGTCGACCTCGTCGCGAAGGACCTCGGCCTCACCCAGACGATCGTGGACACCCCGTTCGAGGGCATCCAGTCGGGCGAGGACATGAACACGAACAAGTGCGACGTCGCCGCGGCGGGCATGACGATCACCGACACGCGCAAGCAGAACTTCGACTTCTCCGACCCGTACTTCGACGCGGAGCAGGCGCTGCTGACCAAGAAGGGCGCCGGGTTCAAGGACCTCGCGAGCCTCAAGGGCAAGAAGATCGGTGTGCAGGCCTCGACCACGGGCGAGGAGTACATCAACAAGAACAAGGCCTCCGGCGGCTACGAGGTGATCCAGTTCGAGGACCTCGCCCTGGAGTTGACCGCCGTGCAGACCGGCCAGGTCGACGCCGCGGTCAACGACAACGGCGTGCTCTACGACTACGCCAAGAAGAACGCCGACACCGAGGTCACGACCGAGTTCGCCACCGGTGAGAAGTACGGCATCGGCGCGAAGAAGGGCAGCCCGCTGATCGCCAAGATCAACGAGTCGCTCAAGAAGGCCAAGGACAGCGGCGAGTACGACAAGATCTACGAGAAGTGGTTCGGCAAGAAGCCGGCTAGCAAGTAACCGGAGCTCACGGGGGCCGATGCCGCGCATCGGCCCCCGCTTCTTGTCCCGTCCGAAATCGCGAGGGAACCACATGGCCCTGTCCAAGCGCCAGCGCGCGAAAGCCTTCCGCGGCGTCCAGTACGGCATCCTGGTCGCCGTCCTCATCGTCTTCGCCTTCGTCGCCGACTGGGGCACGATCAAGCGGGCGTTCTTCGACTTCGAGGTGATGTCGAAGCTCTTCCCGGACGTCATCTTCATCGCGTTGAAGAACACGATCATCTACACGGCCCTCGGGTTCGCGGTCGGCCTGGTGCTCGGCCTCGTGCTGGCGCTGATGAAGCTGTCGCCGGTCCCGCCGTACCGCTGGATAGCCACGATCTACATCGAGTTCTTCCGCGGCATCCCGGCGCTGCTGGTGTTCATCGCCTTCAACTTCGGCATCCCGCTGGCGTTCCAGGTGCGCTTCGACAACCTGTCGACGGTGACGATCTCGCTCGCCATCGTCGGCGCCGCGTACATGGCGGAGACGATCCGCGCCGGCATCCAGGCCGTGCCCAAGGGCCAGATCGAGGCCGCGCGGTCGCTCGGCATGTCGCAGGGCCGCACCATGGCCACGGTCGTCATCCCGCAGGCGTTCCGGATCATCCTGCCGCCGCTGACCAACGAGCTGATCATGCTGACGAAGGACTCGTCGCTGATCTACCTCATCGGCGTCCAGTACGAGCAGCTGGAGCTGACCAAGTTCGGCCGCGACGCGATGAACCAGTACCGCGGCATGACCCCGATCCTGGTCGCGGGCGCTCTCTACCTGATCATCACCCTGCCGCTCGGGTACCTGTCCCGTCGCCTGGAACGCCACACCGGCGGGAAGAAGGTGTCCTGATGACCGAACCGGCAGTCGTGATCACCGGGCTGAAGAAGTCGTTCGGGCCCCTGGAAGTGCTCAAGGACATCGACCTCACGGTCGCCTCCGGCGAGGTCGTCTGCATCATCGGCCCGTCGGGCTCCGGCAAGTCGACGATGCTGCGCTGCGTGAACCTGCTGGAGGAGCCGAGCGGCGGCAAGATCGTCGTCAACGGCGTCGAGATGACCGATCCGGACGTCGACATCGACAGCGCCCGGACCAAGATCGGCATGGTCTTCCAGTCGTTCAACCTGTTCGCGCACCTCAGCGTCATCAACAACCTGACCGTCGCGCAGCGCAAGGTGCTCAAGCGCGGCGAGAAGGAGGCCGAAGAGATCGCCCGGCACAACCTGGAGCGCGTCGGGCTGACCGACAAGGCGAACGCCATGCCCGCCCAGCTCTCCGGTGGCCAGCAGCAGCGCGTCGCGATCGCGCGGGCGCTGTCGATGAGCCCCGAGGTCATGCTGTTCGACGAGCCGACGTCGGCGCTCGACCCCGAACTCGTCGGTGACGTCCTCGGCGTCATGCGGCAGCTCGCGGACGAGGGCATGACCATGCTCGTCGTCACGCACGAGATGCAGTTCGCCAGGGAGGTGGCCGACAAGGTGCTGTTCATGGACGGCGGTTACGTCGTCGAGCAGGGCCCGGCGGCCGAGGTGATCGGGAACCCCCAGCACGACCGCACGAAGTCGTTCCTCGCGAGGGTGCTGAACCCGACGCACCTGGACGACGTCGAGTAGATGGCGGAAAGCGGCGCGGGCGGGCTGGACGTCAACGACTCCAGCCCGCCGCGGTCTTCCAGGATGCCGGCGGCCGACGTGCTGCGCGGTGTCGGCGAACCGGACGTGACGGGCAACTGGCGGTTGCCCCGGCGGCGGACCAACGCGCCGCCGGTGATCCGGGTCGTGGACAAGTTCCTCACCGGCCTCCTCGACCTGCGGGCCGTGGAGCTGAACTACCTGCTGGAGTTCGAGCGCTGCCGGTTCGAGCAGCCGCCGGACCTGCGGCAGAGCAAGCTGGCGGGCGTCGACTTCCGGCAGTGCCGGCTGCCCGGCCTGGCGGGCCGGAACCTGACCAGCGCCAACGACGTGGCACTCGACGGCTGCCGGGTCGAGGGCCCGGTCGACCTCACCGACTCCGACATCGCCGGCTCGGTGCTGCTGCGCACGTGCACGTTGCGCGCACCCGGTGCGCTGGCGCTGCACGCGGACCGGATGAAGGTCGCGGGAGCCCTGCTGGCGTACGGGATCCGCACCGAGGGCGAGGTCCGGATCGCGGGCGCGCAGATCAGCGGCAACTGCAACTTCAGCGGCGCGGTGCTGCACAACCCGGCCGGGTTCTCGTTGAACGGCAACGGGATGCGGGTCGGCGGCAACCTGCTGTGCGGCGTGTGGGCCGAGACCGACCAGCACTTCACCGCGCACGGCACCGTGATGCTGCCGAACGCGACCATCAGCTCCGCGTTCACCATGCGGCGCGCGGCCCTGCACGCGGGCGACGACCGCGCCGAACCCGACCTGGTCGACCCGCACGCCGATCCGCACGCCTCGCTGGTGCTGGACCGGATCACCGTGAGCGGC
>DATMCA010001814.1:0-12687 GCA_035559015.1 Umezawaea sp.
AGTGCCGCAACGCCTCGGCGGGCGCCCCCGTGAGGTGCGCCTCCTGCCCGGCGTCCACCGACGCGGCCAGCGCGCGCGGCAGGTCGTGGCTCTCCAGGCTGTGGTAGGCCAGCCCGGCCGCGAACCCGCGGCCCTCGCGACCGGTCAGGTACCGCGCGTACGCCGCGTGCAGCCGCACCCGCTCGCCGGGCAGCAGGTCGCCGTAGACCGCCTCCTGGAGCAGGGCGTGCCGGAACACGTAGATCTCGTCACCCTCGTCGACCAGCAGGACGTGGTGCTGCACGGCCTCCCGCAGCGCCGCGTCCAGTGCCACGTCGTCCATCCCGGCGACGGTCCGGAGCCGGTCGTGGCTCACCCGGCGACCGCCGATCGACGCGACCCGCACGACGTGCTGGGTGCCGGGCGCGAGCCGTTCGATCCGGGTCAGCAGCACGTCCGCCAGCGCCGCCGGGATGCCGCCGCTGGGCAGGCAGCTCGCCGCGGCCAGCAGTTCCTCGGCGAAGAACGGGTTGCCCTCCGAGCGTTCCGCGACCTCGCGGACCACGTCCTCCGGCAGTTCGTCCGCCAGCGCGTCCACGAACGCGCGCGACTCCTCCGCCCCGAACGGCGCCAGCTCCACCCGTTCCACGGCGGGCAGTCGCAGCAGCTCGGTCAGCAGGGGGCGCAGCGGGTGGGCGCGGTGCAGGTCGTCGGACCGGTAGGTGCTCAGGATCAGCAGCCGCTGAGAACGCAGCCGCGACAGCAGGAAGGACAGCAGGTAGCGGGTCGACGCGTCGGCCCAGTGCAGGTCCTCCAGCACCAGCAGCACGGTCCGCCGCTCGGCCAGGTCGCCCAGCAGCCCGTGCACCGCGTCGAACAGCTGGAGCTGCCCGACGTCCTGCTCCGGCCGCCGCCCCTGCGGGAACAGCGTCGGCTGGTTCGAGCTCTCGCGCGACTCGTCCTGCCCCACCGGCAGCGCGAGTTCCGGCAGCAGCAACGCCAGCGCGGGCCTCAGGGTGATGTCGAGCAGGCCCCGATCCCTCACCTGCCCGAGGATCTCGGCGAACGGCAGGTAGGGGATCCCGATCTCCCCCACGTCCAGGCAGCGGCCCGTCAGCACCAGCGTGTCCGCCGCGGCCGCCAACTCGTCGACCACGCGCGTCTTGCCGACCCCCGCGTCCCCCGCGAGCAGCACCGCCGACGCCTCGCCGCCTGCGGCGGACGCGAGCGAAGCCCGCAGCCGAGCCATTTCCCGACCGCGGGCCACCAGGGGGATGCCGGATCCGAGACGCGCCACGACTGGCATGTTCGCACACCTCAGGCGGCGTTGCCCTGGGCCTTTCGCGGCGCGGGGACGTCCGACCCGGCCAGGTTGGCCAGCCTCGTCCACCAGGCCGCCTTGCGCGGCGTGGTCCGCCGCACCTCACGCACGTGCTCCGCGTCGGCCCTCATCGTCCCCTGGCGGTAGTCGATCTCCGCCTTGATCGCTTCGGGCGTCCATTCGAGGCTCATGTCCACTCCCTGTGTCGTCACTCCTCCGGTGACACTGAGAGTCGGCGTAAGGGGTCGCTCCGGACATCGGAGGTTCACGTGCCTTACGCCTGCGAGGGCCTTAGGGTCGGGTGGGACGAGGAGAACGATGGACCACGAGTTCGACGCGGACGAGGGGAAGGCGCGAATCGCCGACCTCGCCGCCGCCCGCGCCCGAGCCCTCGCGCGCGACCGCGTGGGCACGGAGCACCTCCTCGCGGTGCTGCTCGGCACCGGGTACGGGAAGGTGCTGTTCACGCAGCTGGGGATCGCGCCCCTCCCCCTCCTCGCCGGCCTGGCGCACCCCACCGCGGACCCGGCCGACGGCCCCGGCTTCACCGCCTCGGCGCTGGAGGCGCTGCGGTACCGGCCGCTGGAACCCGGCGGCCACCGGGCGGTGGACACCCTGGCGTGCCTGCTGCACGGCCTCTTGGAGGGCGAGGGCGCGGTGGCGGAGGTGCTGGCCGAGCACGACGTCACCTCCGACCGGGTGCGCGACGCGCTGGTCGGCGTGGAGGATTGGACGGCCGGGCCGTGGGGCGGGCAGGGCCCCGACGGCGAGGAGCCCGCCGCCGACGTGCTCGACTCCCCGCTGGTCGGTGACGACCTCCGCGCAGAGGTCCTGGAACTGAGGCGGCGCAAGGAGATCGCCATCGACGCGCTGGACTTCGACACCGCCGCCGCCCTCCGCGGCACCGAGAAGGAACTGCTGCGCGACGTCGTCCGCCGCGGATCCCCCTGAGCCACGACGAAAAGGGGCACCCCCGGTGGTCGGAGGTGCCCCTTTCGCGGTTCACCGGGTCAGCAGGCGCCGCTGTCGCGCCACACGCCCCACTCGCCGGTGGTGCCGGGTTCCTCGCCGGTCGTCCACCACTGGGCCGTCCACCTGCGGCCCTTCCAGGACACCACGTTCGTGCCGACGTAGACCTTGGTCCGGTCCCACGCCGCCACCGTGCAGTTCGACGGGGTGGTCGTGGTGGTCGTCGTCGTGGTGGTGGTCGTGGTCGTCGTGGTGGTCGACGACGAGGTGGTCGTCGAGGTCGGCGGGTTGCCGCCCCCGCCGCGCGGGTGGTCCGACGCGATCGCGTAGGTCTTGCCGCCGAACGTGAAGCGGAAGTTCGACGGGGACGCGATCGGCAGCTGGTAGTTGATCGTGATGTCGACGCTCGCGCCCGGTGCCAGCGACTGCCAGGTCGGCATGGTCACCGACACGTGCTGGAAGTCGCCGCGCAGGCCGCCGACGTTGGCGCCGGTGTGGCCCTTCGACACGACCTGGAGCCCGAAGCCGGACTGGTCGGTCATGCTGCCGGGTGCGCTGGTGCCGTAGTCGAACTCGATCTTCGCGCCACCGGGGATGGTGACCGTCGAGTTGTTGGTGACCTTGAGCTTCGGCGTGATCGGGTAGTTGGCGTCGCCGAGGGCGAAGCCGCCGACCGTGGCCGAGACGTCCAGGACGTCGGCCGGGGTGGCCGTGGACGCCTTGAGGTTGCCGTACGGCGCCGCCCCGCGCAGACCGTCGTTGATCTTCGTGAGGAGCGTGTCGCCGATGGTGTACTGCTTCTTGACCGAGTCGTACCGGTAGTCGCCCGCGAGCTCCCAGATCATCACGCCGCCGATGCCCTTGTCGGCGATGTACTTCGCCTTCGTGGCGACCGACGTCTCGTCCTCAGTGGACAGGAACACCTTCTTCGACGCGTTCCACAGCCACGGGGACACGAGGGTGGTGTCGTAGTTGCGCGCGTACGTGCCGCTGATGCGGTCCGTCGGGTCGGTGTCCGGCGTGAGGCCGTACGCCGCCAGGTAGTCCGGCGTGATGCCGTTCTGCAGGTTCATGGCGTGCCACATGGGGTTCACGCCCGACGGCACCTCGGCGTTGCCAGCCGTGCTGTCGTGCCACAGGTTGTCGATGCCGATCGCGCCGTTGCCGCACGGGGTCGTCGAGCCGACCGAACCGCCCGTGCCCGCCGGGCACCTCGACTGGTCCGGGAGCGCCGCCGTGCCGCCGAGGCCGTTGACGCCACCGGTGACGCCCTGCCAGCCGCGGGTGTAGAACGGCAGGCCCATGTTGATCCGGCCGGCCTGCATCGCGCCGCGGAAGTAGTGGTACGCCCAGTCGGTGTTCAGGTAGCCGACGCCCTCGTACTGCGGTGCCGTGTAGACGCCGCCCGCGGCCAGTTCGCCGTCCTTGCCGTTGTCGTACAGCGCGGCGTTCGGGCCCACGAAGTGGTTCCACGAGCCGTGCAGGTCGTAGGTCATGACGTTGAGGTAGTCCAGGTACTTGGTGACCTGGAAGGCCTCCATGCCGCGCAGCAGCCAGCCCGACGCGGGGACGGCGGCGGTCAGCAGGTAGTGCTTGCCGTCGGCGGCGCCCGCGCGGTCCAGCTTCTCGCGCAGGGTCTTCATGATGTTCTCGTACCCGGCCCACAGCTGGCCGCGGTTGGCGTTGGCCAGCGCGAAGTCGTCCGGGTTGCCCGCGTTGGCGTTCGACGTCGGGTACTCGTAGTCGATGTCCGCGCCGTTGAAGCCGTAGGTGCGCAGGAACGTGACGACCGAGTCCGCGAAGGTGTTGATCGCCGCCTGGTTCTGGCCCAGCTTGTAGAAGCCTCCGTTGGCGTCGCGGGCACCGTCGGGCTTCAGGAAGCCGCCGGTCTCCGCCCAGCCGCCGATCGAGATCAGCGTCTTGACCTTCGGGTTCTGCTTCTTGAACTTCGTCAGCTGGTTGAAGTGCCCCTTGTAGGGCAGCGACGTGTCCATCTCGGCGCCGGCGACACCCGGCCACTCCATGCCGGTGGAGGCGTTGTTCGCGCCCGCGTCACCGACGGAGATCTTGTTCTGGTTGTCGATGTGGGCGAACGCGTAGTTGAGGTGCGTGACCTTGCTCCACGGGATGTCCTTCGGCAGGTACGCGGGCGAGCCGTCCTTGCCGGTGCGCCAACTGCTGAAGTACCCGATGACGCGGCGGGAGTGGTTGGCGTCCAACGTCTCCCGACCGGCCGTGTCGTAGACCGAGCAGTACGGCACGTCGACGCCAGGCGTCTTGTAGAGGCCGTCGGGACGGCAGTCCTCGTTGCCCGCGGCGCTGGACGGGGTCGGGTTGGCTACGGCGATCAAGAGTCCGGCCAGCGTGGCGAGCATCGCCAACACCGGCACCAGCTTTCTGGGCACGGCAAACCTCCTGCACCTGGCGGCGGCCTGGCAGGTGTGTTGAGAGCAGGGATGTGTGTCACGGCTCACCCGTGACGCGTTGCGCTGAACGTAAGTAGCACGGGCACCCGGTGTCAATAGGTATAGACCAATCGTCACACCGCGGTCGGCGACACCGCCCGTGTGCGAGCCAGCCGGGCCCTGACCTGGTCGGCTTCCGGTGCGTCCAATTCGGTGAACAACGCCAGCGCCCGTTGCCAGTGGGACACCGCGCCGGGTACGCCCTGGCGGTCGAACACCGTCGCCAGCTGGTCGTGCGCGAGGGCCTGGTGGTACGGGCTGGCGGCGTCCGTGGCCAGCGTCAGCGCGGACCGCGCGCTCGCCGCGGCCTCCTCGTAGTGGCCCTCGGACAGCAGCGCGACCGACAGGTCCGAGTGGCACGTCGACTCGCCGCACTGCTCGCCGACCTCGCGGTACATCACCAGCGCCGCGCGCAGCCACGTCGGCGCCTCCGCCACCCGGCCGTTGGCCAGGTAGAGCAGCCCGAGGTTGTGGTGCGCGTTGGCCTCGGTCCAGCGCGACCCCGCGCTGCGGCTGACCTCGATCGCCTCGCGGTAGTGCGCCTCGGACTCCTCGATCCGGCCGACGTCGAGCAGCGTGTCCGCCACCGTCGTCAGGGCGCGGGCCTGCTGGTCGAGGTCACCGCTGGCGCGCGCCACCTCCAGCGCCTGGCCGTGCCGGACGAGCGCCTCGTCGTTGCGGCGCAACCGGAGCAGCGCGGTGCCGAGGTTGAACAGCATGACGAACTTCGCCTTCGGCTCGTCCAGCTCGGTGGCGGCCCGCAACCCGGATTCGGTGACCCGCAGCCAGGTCCCGTGGTCCGCGCGCAGCCAGAAGAACCGCGACAGCGCGTACGCGAGCTGCCAGGCGTGCACCAGCCACTCGCGGTCGAACACGGCCACCGAGCTGTCCGCCGCGAGGTCGGCGACGGCCAGCAGGTTGGCCTCCTCGGCCTCCAGCCAGCCGATCGCGTCGGCCGACGACGCCAGCTTCGGCACGGCGGTCGGCCGGTGCTTCGGCTCGACCCGAACGCTGCCCCGGCTGATCGGCAGCAGGCCGTCGGCCACGTCCGCGACGTGCAGGTAGTAGTCGAGCATCCGGCCGGTCGCGTCGCGCCGCTCCTCCGACGCCAGCTCGCCCGCGAGGGTCTTGCTGTAGACGCGGACCAGGTCGTGCGCGCCGTAGCGGCCGGGTTCGCCGACCGACAGCAGGTTCGCCGCCGTCAGCGAGTCCAGCGCCCGCTGCGCCTGGCCCGCGTCGACGTTCGCCATCGCGGCGGCCACGAACGGCGTCACGTGCGTGCCGGGGTGCAGACCGATCAGGGCGAGCAGCCGGGCGGCCAGCGGCGGCAGGGCGCGGCGGGACGCGTCCAGCGCGGCCCGCACGGGGCCCTCACCGTCCTCCAGGCCGAGCGCGGCGAGCCTGCCGTGCTCGTCGTCCAGCTCGGCCACGAAGTCCGCCACGCGCAGCGTGGGCGACACCGCGAGCCGGGCGGCGGCGATGCGCAGCGCCAGCGGCAGCCCGTCGCACAGCTCGGCCAGCCTGCGCAGCCCGGCCGCGTCGGCGCCCGCACCGCGACCGGCGACCCGGCCCAGCACCTCCACCGCGGCCTCCGGGGTGAGCATGTCCAGCTCCACGAGCCGCGCCTCGGCGTGCGCGACCAGCCCGACCAGCCGCCTGCGGCTCGTCACGACGACACACGACGACGAGCCGGGCAGCAGCGGCAGCAGCTCGGTCGAGCCGAGGACGTTGTCCAGCATCACGACCATGCGGCGGTCGGCGACGAGCGTGCGGTAGAGCGCCGAGCGCTCCTCGACGGTCACCGGGGCGTCGTTCGGCTGCACGCCGAGCGTGCGCAGGAACCGGTTGAGCACCTCGCCCGCGTCCAGCGGGTCCTGGTTCGGGTCGTAGCCGTGCAGGTCGACGTAGAGCTGCCCGTCCGGGAAGGCGTCGCGGACCCGGTGGGCCCAGTGCAGGGCGAGCGCCGTCTTACCGACGCCCGCGGGGCCGCTCACGACCAGCAGCAGGCCGCCGCCGGGGTCGTCGGCGAGCAGTTCGTCCATGCGGCGCAGCTCGGCGTCCCGGCCGATCAGCGACGCGGGGGCGCGCGGGAGCTGGGCGGGCACCGTGCCGCCGACCGGCGTGACCGGTGCGGCGGGAGCGGGTGGCGCGGCGGGAGCGGTGGCCCGGCCGGGTTCGGGGTCGTCGCCCGCCAGCACGGCCATCTGGACGCGCCGCAGCTCCGGGCCCGGCTCGACACCCAGCTCGTCGATCAGCACCCGCCGCGCCTCGCGGTAGACGGCGAGGGCCTCGGCCTGGCGGTCGGCCTGGCACAGCGCGCGCATCAGCAGCCCGTGCGCCCGTTCGCGCAGCGGCTGGTCACCGACCAGCGCGGTGAGCTGGCCGACCAACTCGGCGCCCTGGCCCAGCGCGAGGCGCAGCTCGGCCCGTTCCTCCAGCACCGCGAAGCGGCGTTCGACCAGCCTGCCGCGCTCCACCTCGGCGAACAGCCCGGCGATGCCGCCCAGCGGCTCGGCCCGCCACAGCGCGAGCCCGTCGTCCAGCAGCCCGGCGGCTCCGGCCAGGTCGCCCGCGGCCCGCAGCCTGCCCGCTTCCGCCGTGCTCGACTCGAACACGTCCAGGTCCAGCGCACCGCGCTCGACCCGCAGCAGGTAGCCGTCGCCGACCGAGGTCAGCAGCTCCGCGGGCGCGCGCCGGGCGCGGGTGGGCTCCAGCGCGCGCCGCAGACCGGCCACGTACGTCTGCACGAGGTTCACCGCGCTCGTCGGCGCGGCGTCGCCCCAGACGGCCGTGATGATGTGGTCGCGGCTCACCGGGGTGTTGCGGTTGAGCAGCAGCACGGCGAGAACGGCACGCTGCTTGGCCGCACCGAGGTCGACCTCGTGACCGGTGCGGATGACCCGTAGCAGGCCGAGTACCTCGAACCGGAGGGACTCGGGGTTGTCGTGCTCCACCGACGTGTCCTTTGCCGAAGTGCTGTGCCCCACGCCCTGAGACTAGAGATCACTTCAGTCCGGCTCCAGTCGCGCTGTAGCCGCGTTCTTAGGCTTAGCGTGTCCGACCAACCACACAGGGCGAAACCCGGTGGGGGAGGTTGGACCAGATGGCGGAACCGAACCTCCGCCATCTCCCTGATCGACGTGGGTCGTCCGGCGTGCAAGGGGCATCCAGCCCGCGGCGGCGGAACGCCGGCCGACCCACGTCCCCATCAGAAGAAGAGGGCCACCCGGTAGGGGGTGGCCCTCTTCGCCCTTTTCAGGACACGTCCTGGAGTTCCCGCTCCTGCTTCTCCTTCGTGCGGCGGCGCAGCGCGTAGACCGCGCCCGCCACGGCGACGGCCCCGAACAGGACCCAACTCACACCGCCGAGCACGGATTCGACGTACTTCGCCGACGCGCCCGCGGCCGAGCCGATGCCGATGTGCAGCGCCGACCAGCAGATCGCGCCCGCGATCGAAGCGGGCAGGAAACGGCGGTACGGCAGGTTAGACGCCCCCGCCGACGCCGGGACCAGCGTCCTCACCACGGGCAGGAACCGCGCCGTGAACACGGCCGTCCCGCCTCGCCTGCGCAGCAGGTCACCCGCCCGGTCCCAGTGGCTCTGCCCGAGCTTGCGGACGATCCGCGAGTCACGCAGCCGATCGCCGTAGCGGCGCCCGAGCAGGTACCCGATGCTGTCGCCCGCCACCGCGCACACCGACACCACCAGCCACATCACCAGGAACCGCGGCACCGACGTGACGGTCGTCGACGCGATCAGCAGCGACGCCTCGCCCGGCGCCAGGAAACCCACCCCCAGCGTGCACTCGGCCAGCGTCATCGCCCCGGTCACCGCCACCACCGCCGGTTGCGGCAGGCTCGCCAGCCCGGCCAGCGCGTCGGTCACGAATCCCATGAAGTCCCCCGGAGGTCAGCGCGACCAGCCCGAGTCCGAGCAGGACCGCGGCCCAGTGCTCGGCGGCCGTGAGCCAGTCGCTGTAGAAGAGGTCGGCCACGAGCACCGCGGCGAGGACCGCCGCGAGGACTCGGGAACGGCGCAGGAGCGCCAGAGCGGCGGCGGCGCACGCGAGGGCGGCACTGGCCCCGTAGTCGAGGCGGTGCAGCACGGCGTGCGCGGAGAACAGGTTCGCCAACCCGAAGGCGACCAGCGTCGGCACGAGGTGGCCGAGCACGAGGACGACGATCGTGGCGGCGGACCCGGCGGTCCGTTCGAGGGTCGCGACGACGAGCGCCACGAGCAGCAGCGTCCACAGGACGTGCGCGAGGTGGTACGAGCCGAACAGGCTCGCCGGGAGTCGCCACCAGCGGCCGTCGAGCAGGTCCGCGCCGCGGTACCTCGTCGCCTCCCGCAGTGCGGGGACGAGCCCTGCCACCAGGCAGGACGTTCCGAGCACGAGGGAAACGGGAACGCGTGACGACACGACGTGAACCCCTTTCCGGTGAATGGACACAGTTCACCGGAAAGGGGTGTCGCGAACATCGGACCGCGGGCTACTCCGCGTGGTTCCCTGGTCTGACCACGAACCAGACCGAGGTCGTAGTGGACCCTGGAGAAAGAATGAGGGGACCCCCGTCGGGGGGTGTTTCCCCGGAGACCTAGTTCAGGTCGAATCCGCCGTGCTTGGTGGTGCCGAGGAAGCGGCCCCACGCCGGTCCGTCGAAGCCCAGGACGGGGCCCCAGGGGTTCTTCGAATCACGCACACCGGCTCCGACCGGCACCAACGCGATCTCCACGCAGTCAGGCCCGCTCGCGGACGACCGGCTGCTCTTGCGCCACGTCGCTCTCGACAAATCGGTTGCTGTTTCCACTGCGGACTCACTCCAGTTCTGAGGAAAGTGCGGACGTCATCCCGTTGAGCAATACCGCCGACTCCGCCTGGTCGAGCGCGGTCGCCGACAGCTTCTCGAAGATCCCGGAGTACCACTCGACGTCCGATGGTTGCTCCAAATAGACGCCGCTCCTGGTGCTTTCGATGTATACCACGTCGGGATCGAGCCGCTCCGGAAAACTCAGGATGACGAACGGCCCGTCCATCGCAGCGTGACCACCGGAGGCGAAGGGAACGACCTGAAGGGTGACGTTGGCGAGTTCACCGACTTCGAGGAGTCGCCTGAGCTGTGCCCGGAGCACGGCAGGGCCTCCGACGAGCCGGCGAAGAGCGGCCTCGTCGATCACCACGTGCAACCGCAGCGGGTCCTCCTCGCGCAGCAGCGCCTGCCGGGCGTTGCGCAGCTTCACCCGCCGCTCCGCCTCGCTCGGGGACGCGTCGGGCAGCACCTCGCGGATCAGCGCCCGCGTGTACTCCTCGCACTGGAGGAGGCCGGGGATCATCAGGCCCTGGTACGTGCGGACGAACTCGGCGTCCGCCTCGAACCCGATGTACCGGCCGGGCGCGATGTCGCCGTACTCGTCCCACCAGCCCTTGCGCCGCGCTTCGCGCGCCAGCTGGACCAGCTCGTCCAGCAGCAGGTCGTCCGCGCCGTACGCGTCGAGCATGTCCCGCACGTCGCGCGGCGTGACGCCCACCCGACCGGTCTCTATCCGGCTGATCTTCGAGGCGGAGCACTCCAGCCGCTCGCCGACCTCCTCGATGGTCAGGCCCGCCACCTCGCGCAACCGGCGGAGTTCGTTCACGAGCCTGCGCTTGCGCAACGTCGGGCTACTGCCCCGTGCCATGTCCCGTACCTCCTGGGTCATGCACAGTCTGTGACGGGATGCCGAGCAAGCAAAGAGACGTCATCCATTCGTGTACTGCAACTTGCAGTTCACGGGTGGGCGGTCGCAGGCTGCATGAGCACGTTTCGCGACCACCCGGTCGTGAGGAAGAACCGGAGGGCCTCAGCCATGCTCAGCGCCACGGGACGACGGCCCGCCGTCGCCTGTACCCCCGCCACCAAGACCGTCGGGGAGCGCTGACATGTCCGTGACCGTCTTCAGCCAACTCGACAAGTCGCTGCACGAGCACCTGGCCACGGTCGCCCGGATGGCGGCCAAGGGCGACGACCAGACCGTCGCCGAACTCGCGCGGGCCGAACTGCCGCGCATCGTCGCCGCCATCAAGGCCCTGCTGGACGAGCACCAGCCGGACGAGCACGGCCGCTGCCCGACGTGCCGCACGCGGTGGTGGAGCAGGCGCCTGCCCGCTCCGTGCCGTGCTTACCTGAGCGCACAGCTGTGCCTGACCGTGGCGGGTGAGCAGTCGCCCGGCGGTGGCAGCCACCGCCACCTCCGACGGGTCGGTTAGCAGACGCCTAGCCCGCGTTGGGTGCCGCTCCTGGCGGTGTCCGCGCTGGGTCCCCGTTCTGCCCGGTGTGGAGCGACCACGTGATCTTGGCCGGGTTTCGAACCCGCTTCGGCGCTTGAGGACGTCGCAGCACCGGAACCCACGTACCGCTGGATGCCGCCGCTCAGGACTCCACGGCGGCCGCACACCAAGGCGCCACAGACCCAGCAGGCCAAGACCCGCACCACGCTTCACCGCGCTCGCAGCATTCGCACTCGCAGCACCGCACGCGCACCACGCCGCCACATCCGTGCCGCACCACTGCACGCCACCGCATCCGCACAGCCCGCACCGAGGCTCGGTCCACGCGTCCCGCGATCCGAACCCGTGCCCCAGAACTTCCTTCCCACAGCCCCCGGACGACGCGCCTTTCCCCCTTCATCCACCAGCGTCGTCCGGCACCGACCGTGGCGGAACCGACCTCGACCCCCCGACCGGGGTCGGTTCCGCCACGGCCCTCCCCCGCCGGCTTCGCTACCTGGCGTGACCTCACTCTGATGATCGACACGTCCGGCTGAAACCGGTGTCGATTCCCCCACACCATCGTCCATCATGGACAGGACGCGACCTCCCGATCACGAATCGGGGAGTCCCGACGCGGGTTGTGCCGACACGTCCACGGTGCCGACACGGAGGTGCCTTGTGGCGTCCCCTTCTCACCGCGCCGAGGCCGAGCCAGCACTCGTCGCCTTCCGGCCGCACCCAGTGCTGCCTCCAGCACGCGGCCTCCCCCTGACACCGCGCCGGCGAGCCGCCACACCCGCGACCCACTAACTCCTGCCGGCCGCCAGCCCCCGCAACACCCCAACCGGCCGAAAACATCGCACGACCAGCCCACCCACCCACCGTCCACACGGGCGATCCGCCGCACCACCATCCCCAGACCAGCACTCACTTCATCGCCTGCACCGCAGGCGGCCCGCCACCAAACCAGCCGCCACCCCACCGCCCACGCCATGGGCGGTCCGCCACACCGTCGTCCCAGACCAGCCGCCACCCAACGCCCGCACTACAAGCGATCCGCCGCACCGCTGTCCCCAGACCAGCACTCACTTCCACCGCCCGCACCACAGGCGGCCCGCCACACCACCCGCCCCCAACCAGCCACCACCCCACCGCCCGCACCACAGGCGGTCCGCCCGTCCCCAGACCACCCGCCACCCACTCGATCCGCAACACCGCGCGGGTGGCGGGACACGCCGTTAGAAGGGTTGTCATGAATCGTCCTCGTTCCAACAAGTCCCACGCGGGTGAGCACACCACGGCCGGTCCTCCGCTCCGGTTCCCCGCGTCGTTGCGCTTCGACCTCCCGGCTTCGCTGGTCCTGTTCCTCCTGGCCGTGCCGCTGTCCCTCGGGGTCGCGGCGGCCACGGGCGCCCCGCTCATCTCGGGCCTCATCGCGGGCGCTGTCGGCGGTATCGTCGCCGGCCTGTTCGGTGGCACTCCCTTGCAGGTCAGCGGTGCCGCGACCGGTGTCACGGTCGTCACGGCCGGGCTGATCCTGAAGTACGGCTGGGCCGCCACGGCAGCGATCACGCTCGCCGCCGGGCTGGTCCAGATCGTGCTCGGGGTGACTCGTGTGGCCCGGCTGGCGCTCTCGCTGTCCCCCGCCGTGGTGCACGGCATGCTCGCGGGCATCGGCATCAGCATCGCGCTGGGGCAGTTGGTGA
>DATMCA010001815.1:0-14026 GCA_035559015.1 Umezawaea sp.
ACGCCGACGTGGTGCAGGCCGTGTCCCGGCCGGGGGTGCTCGACCTGGGCCCCGGTTACCTGGAGCCCGGTCTCCTGCCGGTCGACCTGCTCCGCGACGGCTACGCGCGGGGACTGGCCGAGTACGGCGCCGCGGCGCTCGCCTACGGCGCCAACGCGGGGGCACTGCCCCTGCGGGAGGCGCTGGCGGAGCGCGTGACCGTGGCGGACGGCGTCCCGTGCGGCCCCGACCGGGTGCTGGTCACCGCGGGCACGTCGTACGCGCTGAACCTGATCGCCACGACCGTCGCGGTCGCGGGGCAGTCGGTGCTCGTGGACGAGACCTCCTACGACTTCGGCAGGCGGATCCTCACCGATCACGGCCTGCTGACGCGGGAGGTGCCGTCGGACTCGCAGGGGATGGACCCGCAGGCGTTGCGCGACGGGGTCGAGCGGGAGCGCGCGGCGGGCCGGGAACCGGGGTTCGTCTACCTGACCCCGACCTTCCACAACCCCACCGGGAAGCTCGTCGGCACCGCCCGGCGGCGGGAGCTGATCGCGGTGGCGGGGGACCTCGGCGTGCTGATCGTCGAGGACGACGCCTACGCCGAGCTCGACCTCGACGGCGGTCCGCCGCCCCGGTCGATGGGCGGCCTGGCCGGGTACCGAGGGGTGATCCGGCTGGGCACGTTCTCCAAGACGATCGGCCCCGGACTGCGGCTCGGCTGGCTCGTCGCCGAACCCGCGGTGGTGGACCGGTTCGCCGAGCGGGGGCTGTTGGTCAGCGGCGGCTCGGCGAACCACGTGACGTCGCTGGCGGTGGAAGAGCTGATCCGGGGCGGCGAGTACGACCGCCACCTCACCTGGCTGCGCACGCGGCTGCGGGACCGGCGGGACGCGCTCGTGGAGGCCGTTCGGACCCACCTCGGCGACCGGGTCGAGTTCGACGTGCCGCGCGGCGGCTTCTTCACCTGGCTGACGTTCCCCGGCGACGCCGAGGCCGAACTGCTGGCGGCGGCGGGGCGGGCGGACGTCCAGGTCGCCGCGGGGTCCCGCTTCGGGAGCGCCACGAACTCGATCCGCCTCGCCCACAGCCTCAACCCGCCGTCGGCGCTCACGACCGCGGTGTCCCGGTTCGCCGCGGCGCTGCCGGTCCCCGTACACCACTCGACCAGGAGCTGACCGTGTCGACCGTGAACCTGACCACCGCGCCGCACGGGTACAGCCTGCCGCTGTCACCGTCCGGGCAGTCCTCGATGATCACCCCACCGCCCTGGCACTTCTCCGGCGAGGTGGTGATGGTCGACTACCGCGTCGACCCGGACGCCGCCGCGCGGTTCCTGCCGCCGGGCCTGTCCCTCGGCGCCGACCCCGGCGCCGCCGCCGCGGTGTTCGCCCGCTGGCAGTGGTGCTCGCTCGACGGCGCCGAACTCGCCGAGCCCCGGCGCTCCCAGTTCACCGAGTTCCTGATCCTGCTGGGCTGCGAGCACGACGGGGTGGCCATGGCCCGCTGCCCGTACGCCTGGGTGGACAGCGCAGTGCCGATGGTCCGCGGCTGGGTGCAGGGGATGCCCAAGCAGCTCGGCGAGATCCACCAGACGTGGCCGATGAGCGTCGGCGCGGCCGGACCGCGCCCGTCGGCGCCCGGCCGCTACGACGGAACGCTGTCGGTGCACGGCAAGCAGGTGGCCGCCGTGACGGTCTCGGTGCGCGAGCGCGCCGCCCGACCGCCGTTCCTGCACACCGTCCCGCTGGTGCACACCAGGATGTTCCCCCGCTGGATCCCGGAGGAGCCGCCGTCGGAGCAGCTCGTCAGCTCCGTGGTGACCGACGTGGAGTTCGGCGAGGTGTGGTCGGGCGACGCGGACCTGAGCCTGTTCGCCGACGTCCGCGACGACCTCGCGTCGCTCGCCCCCGTGGAGGTCGGGGCGGGGCACGTGTTCTCCTACGCCGAGACGCTGCACAGCGGCCGGGCGCTCGGCGGTGGGGCATGAGCGCCACGACGACGGGAGCGCCCGTCGAGTCCCCTGTGGACACCACCGTGCCGGACGTGCGCTGGAAGCCGCTGCTGGGCGTGAGCGCCGCGTTCACGGCCGTGCTGCTGGTGTTCGCGGGCGGGTACGGCTACTACCTGGACGAGCTGTACTTCCGGGTCGCCGGTGACCACCTGGCGTGGGGGTACGTCGACCAGCCGCCGCTGGTCGCGGTGTTCGCCAAGCTCCAGGTCCTGCTGTTCGGCGACGGCCTGACGGCGTTCCGGGTGGTGCCCGCGCTGCTGGCGGGCGCCTCGGTGCTGGTCGCCGGGCTGATCGCGCGGGAGTTCGGCGGTGGGACGGCGGCACAGGTGCTGGCCGCCTGCGCGTCGGCCGCCTCGCTGGCCACGGTCGCCGCCGGCCACGTGCTGCACCCGACCGCCGTCGACCACGTCGTGTGGGTGACGGTGTGCTGGCTGCTCATCCGCCTGCTGCGCACCGCCGACCAGCGGCTGTGGATCGCGATCGGCGCCGTCGTCGGCGTCGGGATGCTGGCCAAGTACCTGGTCGTCCTGCTGGTGATCGGACTCGCCGCGGGCCTGCTCATCGGCGGACCGCGGAAGGTGCTCGGCAGCTCGTACGTCCTCCTGGGCGCGGGCCTGGCGCTGGTGCTGAACGTGCCGGGCCTGATCTGGCAGGGCGTGAACGGGTGGCCGCAGTTCGCGATGGCCGAGAGCCTCTCCGAGCAGCCCGGCATCGGCGCGGCGGTCAACCTGCTCGTCGGGCAGGTCCTGATGATCGGCCCGCTGCTCACCCCGATCTGGGTCGTCGGCCTGGTGGCGCTGATCCGCCGCCCCGCCTGGCGGACCCACCGGGCGTTCGCCTGGGCGCACCTGGTGGTCTTCGTGATCGTCGCCGCGGTCGGCGGGTACGCCCGCTACACCGCCGGACTGCTGGTGGTCCTGCTCGCGGCGGGCTGCGTGGTCGTCACGAGCTGGGCGAGCGGCAACGTCAAGCGCGCGCTGGTCGGCCTGGCCGTCGTCGGCAACGCGGCGTTCGCGGCCGTCATCGTCCTGCCGATCCTGCCGATCGAGGCGTACGCGGGCGACGACGTGCTGGGAGCGCTGGGAGCGGGCCAGCTGGAGCAGACCGGCTGGCCGCGGGTGGCCGACCAGGTCGCCGACGTGTACCGCGGGCTGTCGCCCGCCGAGCAGGGCGCCGCGATCGTCTACGGCCACAACTACAGCGAGGCCGGGGCGATCGACCGCTACGGCCCCGAACGCGGACTCCCAAGGGCCTACAGCGGCCAGAACTCCTACGCGGACTTCGGCACGCCGTCCGAGGACAAGACCGTCGTGATCGCGTTCGGGGTCGACCGGGGCTCCTTCAGCGCGCTGTTCACCTCCTGCGAGGCCCGCGGCACGTTCACGTTCGACCTGCCGCAGCCCGAGGAGGGCAAGGAAATCCTGGTCTGCCGAGGCCTCCGCGAACCGTGGTCGGCCACCTGGCCGCGGCTGCGCTGGCTCGGCACGTTCTGACACCCCAACCGATCCCGAGGAGCCGAGGATGAGCACGAACCCGTTCGACGACGACGACGGCACGTTCCTGGTGCTGGTCAACGACGAGGGCCAGCACTCGCTGTGGCCGTCGTTCGCCGACGTGCCCGCGGGCTGGGTGGTCGCGCTGCCCGCGACCACCCGGAAGGCCGCGCTGGACCACGTCGAGCAGCACTGGCAGGACATGCGCCCCAAGAGCCTCGTCCGCGCGATGGGAGAGTGACCGTGACCGCCGCACAAGCCCTGTCCGTCCTCGTCGAGGGGGACGGCGAACTCATCACCGACCGGATCCGCCGCGACCGCTCGGCGCTGCGCGAGCTCCTCACCGCCCACGGCGCGATCCTGTTGCGCGGCTTCAAGGTCGACGGCGTCGACGGGTTCGACCGCACCGTGCGCGAACTCTCCGGCACGCCCCTGACCTACGCCGAGCGCTCGTCACCGCGCAGCGTCATCAAGGGCAACGTCTACACCTCCACGGACTACCCGCCGCAGGAGGAGATCTTCCTGCACAACGAGAACTCCTACCAGGCCGCGTGGCCGCTGACGCTGTACTTCCACTGCGTCGAGCCGCCCACGAGCCAGGGCGCCACGCCGTTGGCGTCGACCAGGGCGGTGTACGCGGCGATCGACTCCTCGGTGCGCGAGGAGTTCGAGCGGCGCGGGTGGATGGTCGTCCGCAACTACGGCGACGAGTTCGGCATGCCGTGGCAGGAGGCGTTCAACACCAACGACCGCGCCAAGGCCGTGGAGTACTGCGCGGGCAACGGCGTGGTGGCCGAGTGGGTCGGCGAGAACCACCTGCGCACCAAGGCCGTCCGCGCCGCCGTGCACCGCCACCCGGTGACCAAGGCCCCGGTCTGGTTCAACCACGCCACCTTCTTCCACATCACCACGCTGCCCGAGGAGGTCGGCGCGGGGCTGCTGGAGATGTGCGGCGAGGAGAACCTGCCCAGCAACACCTACTACGGCGACGGCGGCCGGATCCCCGACGACGTCGCCGAGCACCTGCGCACGTGCTACCGCGCGGCCTCCGTGCGGTTCGACTACCAGCGCGACGACGTGCTCGTGGTGGACAACATGCTCGCGTCGCACGGCCGTGAGCCGTTCACCGGTCCCCGCAAGATCGCGGTCGCGATGGCGGAACCGTCCAACGCCTGACCAGCAGGCAGTTCCCGAACATCCAGTGAGAGGTGGGGGTCAGCATGGCGGATCGATCCGGAGGGTCGCGGATCCTGCCCGACCTGTTCGACGAGCAGGCACGTCGGCATCCCGCCGCGCCCGCCGTCCGCTCGGCGCACGGCGTGCTCGACTACGCCGAGCTCGACGTCCGGTCCAACCGGTTGGCGCACGCGCTGCGCGGCCGCGGGGTCGGTCCGGACGTCGTGGTCGGGGTGTGCGCGGACCGGGGTCCGGAGCTGATGGTCGCCCTGCTGGCCGTGGTGAAGGCGGGCGGTGCCTACCTGCCGATCGACCCCGCCCACCCCGCCGACCGGGTCGCGTACTCGTTGACCGACTCGCGGGTGCCGCTGCTGCTGACCCAGAGCCACCTCCCGGCCGTGGAGGTCGACGGGGTGCTGCGGTTCGACCTCGACCGGAACACCGTGGAGGACTACCCCGACACGCCCCCCACCGTCGAGGTCGGCCCGGCGAACCTCGCCTACGTGATCTACACGTCCGGCTCGACCGGCCGCCCCAAGGGCGTCCAGGTCGAGCACCGGCAGCTCGCGAGCTACCTGGAGTGCTGCCGCGCCGACTACCCCGGCCTCGCCGGTGAGGCGCTGCTGCACACGTCGATCGCCGTGGACCTGACCGTCACGACCCTGTGGGGTCCGCTGGTGGTCGGCGGGTGCGTGGTCGCGGGCGCGCTGGAGGACTCGCGGCGGGTGTCGTTCCTCAAGGCGACGCCCGGCCACCTGCCGCTGATGCTCGACCTGGTGGACGGCGTCGAGCCGACCGGTGACCTGGTCGTCGGCGGCGAGTCGCTGCCGGGCGACGTCCTCAACCGCTGGCGCGCCAGGCACCCCGGTGTCGTGGTGGTCAACGAGTACGGCCCGACCGAGGTCACGGTCGGGTGCGTCGCCCACCGGATCGAGGCGGGCGTGCCCGTCGGTCCCGGCGCGGTCGAGATCGGCGTGGCCATGAGCGACGCCCGCGAGTACGTGCTGGGTCCGGACCTGCGGCCCGCGGACGAGGGTGAGCTGTACGTCGCGGGGCCGGGTGTCGCCCGCGGCTACGGCGGCCGTGGCGGGCTCACGGCGGAGCGGTTCGTCGCCGACCCGTTCGGCGTGCCGGGGGAGCGGATGTACCGCACCGGCGACCTGGTGCGCCGCAACGCCTCCGGCGGCCTGGACTACCGGGGCCGCACCGACGACCAGATCAAGATCCGCGGCTACCGCGTGGAGCCCGCCGAGATCGAGACCGCGCTGACCACGCACCCGGCGGTCGGGCACACCGCCGTGGTGGCGTGGGAGGGGCAGGTCGTCGCCTACGTGGCACCCGACGGCGCGGGACGTTCCCTGCCGTCCGCCGACGTCCTGCGCGACTTCCTCGCGGGACTCCTGCCGGAGCACATGGTGCCGACGGTGTTCGTCGCGCTGGACCGGTTGCCGCTCGCGGTGAGCGGGAAGGTGGACCGCTCCGCGCTGCCCGCCCCCACCGCGACCGAGCACACACCTCCGCGCAACGCCACCGAGGCGGCCATCGCCTGGATCTGGGCCGACGTCCTCGGCGTCGACCGGGTCGGCGTGCACGACGACTTCTTCTCGCTGGGCGGCAACTCGCTGCTGGTGTTCCGGGTGATGCCGAAGATCAAGGCGGCGCTCGGCGTGGCGCTGCCCGCGCGGACCCTGTTCGACGCGCGCACCGTCGCCGCCGTCGCCGAACGGGCCGCCGCCCTGACCAAAGGGGCCGAGGCCCCCAGCGGTGACGTGATCGTCCCCGCGCCGCGCGACCGGGTGCTCCCGCTGTCCTTCTCGCAGCAGCGCTTCTGGTTCTTCCACCGGTTCGACCCGACCTCGGTGGAGTACCACGTCCGCTTCGGGTTCACCCTGCGCGGACCGCTCGACGTGGAGGCGCTGCGCACCGCGTTCACCGGTCTCGTCGCCCGGCACGAGGCCCTGCGGACCGTGGTGACCGACGCCCCCGCGCAGGTCGTGCTGCCGCCCGCGCCGTTCGCACTGTCCGTTGTGGATATCTCCGACGCGCCCGAGCGGCTGGAAGACCTGCTGGCGCGCGAGGCCGAGCGCCCGTTCGACCTGGCCGAGGGGCCGGTGCTGCGCGCGCTGCTCGCCCGCCGCGCGGACGACCACCACGAACTGGCGCTGAACATGCACCACCTGGTGATCGACGCGTGGTCGGTCGGCCTGCTCACCCGTGACCTGAGCGCCCTGTACGCCGCCGCCGTGACCGGACGGCCCGTCGACCTGCCCGCGATGCCCGTGCAGTACCCGGACTTCGCCGTGTGGCAGCGTTCCAAGTGGACGACCGAGGCACTGCGCCCGCAGCTCGACTTCTGGCGCGAGAAGCTCGACGGCCTGGCACCGCTGGACCTGCCGACCGACCGGCCCCGCCCCGCCGTGCGGACCTCGGCGGGCGCGGCGCACCGGTTCACCCTGGGGGAGAGCACCACCCGCGGTCTGTCGGCGCTCGCCGGCGAACACGGCGCCACGCTGTACATGGCGCTCGTCGCGGCCTGCCAGCTGCTGTTCGCGAAGTACTCGGGCCAGACCGACATCGCCGTCGGCACCCCGGTGTCCGGGCGCGAGCGGTCCGAGACCGAGCAGCTCATCGGCTGCTTCATCAACACCCTGCCGCTGAGGTCCAACGTCGCCGACGACCTGTCGTTCGCCGACCTGCTCGGCCAGGTGCGCGAGGCGGTGCTCGGCGCGTTCGCGCACCAGGACGTGCCGTTCGAACGCCTCGTGGACGAGCTGTGCCCCGAGCGCGACCCGAGCCGCACCCCCCTCGTGCAGGCCATGGTGGCGCTGCAGAACGCGCCGATGGGACCGCCCGCGCTGCCGGGCGTCGAGGCCGAGCGGTTCGAGTTCCCGCACATCTCGTCGATCTTCGACGTGACGGTGGAGTTCACCGAGCGCGACGCCGGGCTCGACGTGATGATCGAGTACAACACCGACCTGTTCGACGCCGCCACGATCGAGCGGATGGCCGGTCACCTCGGCGCGCTGCTCGACGGCGTGCTGGCCGACCCCGGCTGCCCGTTCGCCCTGGTGCCGATGCTGACCGCCGCCGAACGCGACCACCTGCTGGCCGACGTCAACGACACCGCGCTCGCGCTCCCGCCGGTGCTCGTCGCGCACCGCGCGTTCGCCGAGCACGCCTGCCGCACCCCCGAGGCGGTCGCCGTCGTCGGCGGCGGGGTCGAACTGTCCTACGAGGACGTCGACCGGCTGGCGAAC
Organism: Umezawaea sp.; assembly: GCA_035559015.1. GTDB lineage: Bacteria > Actinomycetota > Actinomycetes > Mycobacteriales > Pseudonocardiaceae > Umezawaea. The sequence goes on from DATMCA010001815.1 coordinate 7,923, forward strand.
CGCCTGGCGCACCGGCTCGTCGCGCAGGGCGTCGGACCGGACGTGCCCGTCGTGCTGCGCCTGGCGCGCTCGCCCGAACTGCTGGTGGCGATGCTGGGCGTGCTCAAGGCGGGCGGCGCGTACGTGCCGGTCGACCCCGCCACCCCGGACGCGCGGGTCGACTTCATCGTCGACGACACCCGCGCCCCCGTCGTGCTGACCGAGCTGTCGCTGCCCGAACTGCCGGAGGAGTGGGAGTCCACCGACCACGACCCGGACGTCGACGTGCGGCCGGACAACCTGGCCTACGTCGTCTACACCTCCGGGTCCACCGGGCTGCCCAAGGGCGTGCTGGTGGAGCACCGGCACCTGGCGAACCTATGCGCGTGGCACGTCGACGCCTACGGCGTCGGGCCCGCCGACCGGGGCAGCCAGGTCGCCGCGCTGGGGTTCGACGCGGCGGTGTGGGAGATCTGGCCGTACCTGACCTCGGGCGCGGCGGTGTGCCTGCCGGAGGACGGCGTGCTCGACGAGCCCGCCGCGACGGTGGCGTGGCTGGCGCGCACCGGGACCACGGTCTGCTTCCTGCCCACGCCCCGGCTGGACTCCATCCTGGACGAGCCGGGCATCGAGGACACCGCCCTGCGGGTCGTCCTGACCGGCGGCGACGTGCTGCGTCGCCGCCCCGGCCGCGACACCGGATTCCGGCTGGTGAACCACTACGGCCCCACCGAGACCACGGTCGTGGCCACCGCGGGCGACGTCGAGCCGTTCGGGGCCGGGCTGCCGGGCATCGGCGGTCCCATCGGCAACACCTCGGTCTACGTGCTGGACCGGCACGGTTACCAGCAGCCGCCGGGCGTTCCCGGTGAACTCCACATCGGCGGCGCGAGCGTGGCTCGCGGGTACCTCGGCAGGCCCGCGCTCACCGCGAGCCGGTTCGTGGCCGACCCGTTCAGCGACCGGCCCGGCGCGCGGATGTACCGCACGGGCGACAAGGTCCGGCTGCTCGCCGACGGCACGGTCGACTTCCTCGGCCGGGTGGACGATCAGGTCAAGATCCGCGGCAACCGGGTGGAGCCGGGCGAGGTCGAGTCCGCGCTGCTGGCCCACCCGGCGGTCGCCGAAGCGGTCGTCGTGCCCTCGCGCGACGCCGCGGGACGTACGCGGCTGGTCGGGTACGTCACCGGTTCAGCCGACCTGGACGACGCCGGGCTGCGCGCGTTCCTCGCGGTCACGCTGCCGGAGTACATGGTGCCGTCGGCGATCGTGGTGCTCGCCCGGTTTCCGCTGACGGACCGCGGGAAGGTGGACCGGGCCGCGCTGCCCGAGCCGGTGGTGGCGCGGGCGACCGCCGAGCCGGTCGCGGCGAGCGACGACGTGCAGCGGGCGCTGGTCGACATCTGGACCGAGGTCGTCGGCACCCCCGTGGGCGTGCGGGACAACTTCTTCGCGCTGGGCGGCGACTCGATCCTGGCGATCCAGGTGGCCGCGATGGCCGGTCGGGCCGGGCTGCGGCTGACCTCGCGAGACCTGTTCCGCTGGCAGACGATCGAACGGCTCGCGCCGCACGTGGTGCCGACGAGCGCCGCGCGCGACCAGGTCCGGGGCACCTCGGGTCCCGCGCCGCTGACGCCGATCCAGCACTTCCTGTTCGAGCGCTTCACCCACCCCGAGGTGTTCGACCAGCACGTGACCGCCGACCTGGCCGAGGCGCCGGACGTGGACGCGCTGCGCCGGGCGCTGACCGCGCTGGTGGACCACCACGACGCCCTCGCCCTGCGCTTCACCGGCGGGAAGCAGGCGCCCGGTGAGCCGACCGACGTGCTGACCGTGTCCGCCGTGGACGAGATCGACCACGCGTTCGACCTGGAGAGCGGTCCGCTGCTGCGGGCCGTGCTGGTGCCCGGCAGCCCGGCCCGGCTGCGGCTGGCCGCGCACCACCTCGTGGTCGACGGCGTCTCGTGGCGCATCCTGCTCGCGGACCTCGCCGTGGCCTACCGCCAGGCGGCGGCAGGCGAGCCGGTCGACCTCGGGGCGAAGACCACCTCGTTCCGGCACTGGGCGACCCGGCTCGACGAGCACACCCGGTCCGGCGGGTTCGACGCCGAACTGGAGCACTGGACCGCCACCGCGGCGCGAGCGGCCGACCAGCCTCCCGCCGACGGCGCGAACACCGTCGCGAGCACCCGCGAGTTCCGCGTCCGGCTCGACGAGGCCACCACCGCCGCGTTGCTGCGGGACGTGCCCGAGGTCTACCGCACCGAGGTCAACGACGTGCTGCTGACCGCGCTCGCCCCCGTGCTCACCGGGTGGACCGGCGCCCCGCGGGCCGCGCTGACGATGGAGGGCCACGGCCGGGAGGACCTGTTCGACGGCGTCGACGTGTCCCGCACCGTCGGCTGGTTCACCACCAGGTACCCCGTGGTCGTCGACCCGGCGGGCGAGGACTGGGGCGCGCGGCTCAAGTCGGTGAAGGAGCAGCTCCGGGCGATCCCCGGCCGCGGCATCGGCTACGGCGCGCTGCGCTACGGCACCGCCGCGTCCGCACTGGCCGGCGCCCCGGAACCGCTGGTCAGCCTGAACTACCTCGGCCGGTTCGACTCGGCCGCCGACGGGTTCTACCGGGCCGTGTCGGAGATCAGCCTGGGCCAGCACCCGGACGACCACCGGCCGCACGTGGTCGACGTCGTCGGGTTCGTCGCGGACGGCGTGCTGGAGTTCACCTGGTCCTACTCGACCGACCTGCACGACGGCGCGACGATCGAGGGGCTGGCCCACGACTTCGCGGCCAACCTCGCGGCCGTCGTCGAGCACTGCGCCTCGCCAGGGGCCGGTGGCCGGACCCCGTCGGACTTCCCGCTCGTCCCGCTGACCCAGTCCGAAGTGGACGAACTGGTCGGCGACGGCCGCGCGGTGGAGGACGTGTACCCGCTCACCCCGACCCAGAGCGGCATGGTGTTCGACTCCGCCATGACGCCCGGCGTCCACCTCGCGCAGTTCACCGCCGACGTCGACGAGGTCGACCCGGCGTGGCTGGCGCTGGCGTGGCAGCGGGTCGTGGACCGCACGCCGATCCTGCGCACCTCGATGCGGTGGGACGGGCTGGACGAGCCGCTCCAGGTGGTGCACCGCGCCGTCAAGCTGCCGGTCACCAGGCTGGACTGGCGCTCGCTGTCCGCCGCCGACCAGGACCTGGAACTGGAGGCGCTGCTCAGCGACGACCTCGCCGCGGGCGTCGACCTGACCACGGCCCCGCTGACCAGGGTCACGCTGATCCAGGTCGACGACCGCCGGGTGCGGATGGTCTGGACGGTCCACCACGTCCTGCTCGACGGCTGGAGCGCGCACCGGCTGCTGGCCGAGGTGCTCTCCGGCGGGGGATCGGGCACGCCGCCGCGCGGCTTCCGCGACTACGTGGAGTGGTTGGGGGAGCAGGACCTCACGGTCCCCGAGGCGCACTGGCGCGGGGTGCTGTCCGGGTTCTCCGCGCCCACGCCGCTGCCGTTCGACCGCGTCCCCGGCGACGGGTACCGCGGCCGTTCGACCGGCCGGGTCGACGTCGACCTGCCCGCCGCGCTGTCCGCCCGCGTCGCCGACCGCGCGAAGGCCGCGGGCCTGACGGTGAACACGGTCGTGCAGGGCGCCTGGGCCCTGGTGCTGTCGGCCTACAGCGGTCACGAGGACGTGTGCTTCGGCGCGACGGTGTCCGGACGGCCCGCGGAACTGGCCGGGGCACAGGACATCCACGGCATCTTCATCACCACCCTGCCCGTCCGGACCGGAGTGGACGGTGGGCGGGAGCTGGTGGCCTGGCTGACGGACCTCCAGGAGGCCCAGGCGCAGGCACGGGCGTTCGAGGCCGTGTCGCTGCCCCAGGTCCAGTCGTGGAGCGAGGGGTCACGGCTGTTCGACAGCATCGTGGTGTTCGAGAACTACCCGGTCGAGCTGACCGCGTACGGCGGCCCGAGGAACCTGGGCGCGACCGAGGTCAACGGGTACGCGGTGAACGTGGTCGCGTATCCGGGGGAGCGGCTGTCGTTCGTGTTCCGCTACGACCCGGCGCTGTTCGAGGCCGGGACCATGCGGCGCTTCGGCCGCAACCTGGCCGCCGTGCTCGGCGCCTTCGCCGACGACCCGCACCGGCCGGTCCGCCGGACCGCCCTGCTCGACCCGGCCGACCGCGAGCACGTCCTCGTGGAGGGCAACCACACCGACGCCGAGTACCCGGCCGCGACCGTGCCGGAGCTGTTCGCCCGGCAGGTCGGGTCGGTGCCGGACGAGGTGGCGCTGTCGTGGCGCGGCGGGGAGATGACCTACGCCGAGCTGGACGCCCGGTCCAACCGGCTCGCCAGGCACCTGGTCGGGCTCGGGGTGCGCGCCGAGGCGCGGGTCGCCCTGCTGCTCGGCCGGTCGCCCGAGGCGGTCGTCGCGATCCTGGCCGTGCTCAAGGCGGGCGGCGCGTACGTGCCGATCCACGCGAGCGTCCCGGACGACCGGGTGCGCTGGGTCGTGGAGGACACCGACGCGGTGCTGGTGATCGCCGACTCCGCCTCGCGCTCGCGGGCCGCGGAGGTCGACGTGCCGGTCATTTCCGTGGACGACGATTCGCCGTGGGCAGGGGAGTCGGACGGTCCGCTCGACGCCGTCGCGCACCCGGATCGACTGGCGTACGTCATGTACACCTCCGGCTCGACCGGTGTGCCCAAGGGCGTCTCCGCCACGCACGCGAACGTCGTCAGCTTCACCTGGGACAGCCGGTGGCGCACCGACGCCCACCGGACGGTGCTGTTCCACTCGCCGATCGCGTTCGACGCGTCCACCTATGAGATGTGGACGCCGCTGCTGCACGGCGGACGCGTGGTCATCGCGACCGGCGACCTCACCGCTCCCCTGGTGAGCGACCTGGTGGCCGAGCACGGCGTCACGGCGATCTTCCTCACCACGGCGCTGTTCAACGTGTTCGCCGAGGAGGCCCCGGACTGCTTCGCGGGGGTCCACGAGGTGTGGACGGGCGGCGAGGCCATGTCCGTGGACGCCGTCGCGCGGGTGCGGGAGCACTGCCCCGGCTCGCTCGTCTTCAACGTCTACGGGCCGACCGAGACCACGACCTACGCCACGGCGCACCTGATGACCGGACCGGACTCCCCGATCGGGCGTCCGCTGGACAACACCAGGACCTACGTGCTCGACCGGAACCTGGAACCCGTGCCGCCGGGCGTGCCGGGCGAGCTGTACATCGCGGGCACCGGCCTCGCCCGCGGCTACCTCGGGCGACCGGGGATGACCTCGGAGCGGTTCGTCGCCGACCCGTTCGGCGACACCCCCGGCGGGCGGCTGTACCGCACCGGCGACCTGGTGCGGTGGACCGACGACGGCGAGGTCGAGTTCGTCGGCCGGGTCGACGGCCAGGTGAAGATCCGCGGCCTGCGCATCGAGACCGGCGAGATCGAGGCGGCCATGCGGGCGCACCCCGACGTGCGCGACGCGGTCGTCGTGGCGCTGCGGTCCGAGGTCGGCCACTTCCTGGTCGGGTACGTCCTGCCCGTGGAGGGCGCCGACCCGGCGCTCGGCCCGTGGCTCGCCGAACGCCTGCCGGGCTACATGGTCCCCACCGAGTTCCTGGCGCTGGAGCGGTTCCCGCTCAACGCCAACGGCAAGGTGGACCGGGCCGCGCTGCCGGACCCCGTGCGGCAGCGCGGCGCGGACGTCGAGTACGTCGCGCCCCGCGACCCGACCGAGATCGCCGTCGCCCGGATCTTCGCCGAGGTGCTGGCCGTCGAGAGGGTCGGCGCGCTGGACGACTTCTTCGCGCTCGGCGGCGACTCGATCACCAGCCTCCGCATCGCCTCCCGGGCCCGACGGGCGTTCGGCGTGGAGATGTCCCCGCGCGACCTGTTCGAGAACCGGACGGTCGCCGCGCTGGCGGAATCGGTGGTGCGACGACTGATCGCGGACCTGGAGCAGACCGTGAGCGGGAGAACATCATGACCGACGCCCTGTCCGACCGCGTGGCCGCGCTGCCGGCGGACCTCCAGGCCCTGCTGCGGCAGCGGCTGGCCGGATTGGCCTCGGGCGACTCGGCGATCCCCCGCAGGGAGGGCGGCGGGCCCGCGCCGCTGTCG
>DATMCA010001816.1:0-3791 GCA_035559015.1 Umezawaea sp.
TAAGGAGTGGTGATGAACATCCTCGTTTCCGGAGCGGGCATGGCCGGGCTGTCGGCCGCGCTCGCGCACCTCGTCGAGCAGTCCCATCTCGGCGACGACACCGATCGCGTCCCCGCGGACGTCGATCGGCGAACCGTTGACCCGGAAGTGCGACGCGCGTTCGACGACCGTCACGCGGTGACCGCGCGCGGCGAGCCCGAGCGCGGCCGACAGCCCGGCCATGCCCGCTCCGGAAACGAGGATGTTCATCACCACTCCTTAAAGCGACTAGTTGTAACTTTAACGTACCACCGTCGCCGGTCTGCGAAGATCGGGCCAACGCCCACCACCCGACCGGGAGCGAGCGACAGATGACCAAACCGGTGGCGCACCGCCCTGGCGGCCGCACCGCCCGCGTGCGCACCCAGATCCTCGACGCGACGGTGAGGCTGGTCGCGCGGGACGGCATCGCCGGTCTCCGCTACGAGGAGGTCGCCGAACTGGCGGGCGTGCACCGGATGAGCGTCTACCGGAACTGGCCTGACCGGAACAGCCTGGTCAGCGAGGCGCTGATGAGCGTGGCCGAGCAGACCGCCACCCTCTCGGACACCGGCGACCTGCGACAGGACCTGGTCGACTTCCTCGTGGCCATCGCCGCGGGCATGGCAGGCCCGACCGGCCGCGCGCTGCTGCTGGCGATCCAGTCGGCCAACGACAACCCCGAGGTCAGCGCCGCCACGAGCACCGTCCTCGCCCACCGCCTGGCCATGGTGCAGCGGCGAGCCGACAGCGCCACCGCGCGGGGCGACCTCCCCCACGTGGACGCCCGCCTGCTCGCGGACCTCCTCACCGGCCCGGTGCACCTCCACGTGGACCGCGACCGCCGCCCGTTCACGGCGGCGGACGCGGAGAGGATCGTCGACGTGGTCCTGGCGGGCATCCGCGCGACGGCCACCACCTGACCTCCGCGCGGTCGAGTGGGAAGATCGGCGGCGTGGCGATCTCCTTGCCGGAGCAGCTCTTCCGCACGCGGCTCTTCACCCTCGGCGTCCCGGACCGGTTCACCGTCCTGCCGGACCAGGCCTCCGTGCTGTTCCTGCGCGGCCGCGCGGGCGACGACCCCCTGACCTGCCTGTGGGCGTTGGACCTCGACTCCGGTGAAGAACGGGTGCTGGCCGATCCCGCGGCACTGGGCCGGGACCAGGGCATCGACGCCTACGCCGTGGACGAGGCCGGGAAGACCGTGGCCTTCGTGCTGGCGGGTGACCTGTGGACGGTGACCGACGAGGTCCGACGACTGCCCGTTCGAGGTCCCGCGAAGGATCCCCGGCCCGATCCACGTGGCGACCGGATCGCTTACGTGTCAGGCGATTCCCTACGCGTGGTCGACGTCGACGGCACCGGGGACCGGATGGTGGCCGCGGCCGACGGACCGGAGGTCGTGTTCGGGGTCGGCGAGCACACGGGCGCCACGGACCTCGGTGGCGGGCGCGGGTACTGGTGGTCGCCGGACGGTGCCCGGCTGCTGGTGGCGCAGGTGGACTCGTCGGCCGTCGAGGTGTGGCACCTGGCCGATCCGACGCGGCCCGCCGAGCCACCGCGAACGGTGCGGTACGCGGCCGTCGGCCAGGCCAACGCGGACGTCTCCCTGTGGCTCACGGGGCTCGACGGGTCACGTGTCGAGGCGCGGTGGGACCGGGTCGCCTTCGAGTACGTGGTGGGCGCCGGGTGGGACGGCCACGGGCCGTACGCCGTCGTGCAGTCGCGCGACCAGCGCACGGTCCGGTTCCTCGGGATCGACCCCGCCGACGGCCGCACCACCGTCCTGGCCGAGCAGCGGGACGACCACTGGGTGCAGCTGGTCCCCGGCCTCCCGGCGCGCACCGCGAGCGGTGCCCTCGTCGCCCACACCGACCTCCGCGGCACGCGACACCTGACCGTCGACGGGGTGGCCGTCACGCCGCCGGGCCTGCAACTGCGGGCCGTGCACGGCGTCCACGGCGACGAGGTGCTGTTCACCGCGTCCGAGGACCCCACCGAGAGCCGGCTGTGGAGCCGGCGGGCCGGGCACGTCCGGCCGCTGACCACCGACGCGGCGCCGACCACGGGGGCGGGCCGGATCACCAGGAGCGTCGACGGCCGGTTCTCCGTGCTGCGGCAGGGGAAACCGCCGGTCCCCCTCGAATCACGGGTGCAACGGCCGGTGCTGGACGTGCACGTGTCACGGCTCGTCCTCGGCCCACGTGAGCTGAGGGCGGCGCTGTACCTGCCGTCCTGGCACGACGGTGCCGGGAAGCTGCCGGTCCTGGTCGACTCGTACGGCGGCGCGGCGGCGCAGCGGGTCACGACCGAGGTCGGGTGGCGGTCGCTGGTGTCGCAGTGGTTCGCGGAGCAGGGGTTCGCGGTCCTGGTGGTCGACGGCTCGGGCACGCCGGGGCGTGGACCGGACTGGGAGCGGGAGGTGCACGGCGACCTGTTCGGACCGGTGCTGGACGACCAGGTGGCCGCGCTGCGGGAGGCCGCGGACCGGTACCCCGAGATGGACCTCGGGCGGGTCGGCGTGCGCGGGTGGTCGTTCGGCGGGTCGGTCGCGGCGCTGGCGGTGCTGCGCAGGCCGGACGTGTTCCACGCCGCCGTGGCCGGAGCGGGGGTGACCGACCAGCTGCTCTACAACGCGCACTGGCGCGAGCGGTTCCTCGGCCACCCCGACGAGTTCCCGGAGCGGTACGAGGCGTGGTCGCTGGTGCGGATGGCGCCGGAGCTGACCCGACCGCTGCTGCTGGTCCACGGGCTCGCCGACGACAACGTCCACCCGGCCAACGCGCTGCGCCTCTCCCGCGCGCTCCTGGAGGCCGGTCGCCCGCACGAGGTGCTGCTGCTGCCCGGCGTCGGTCACCAGGCGATGGGTCTCGCGGTCAGCGAGAACCTCCTGCGGCACCAAGCGCGCTTCCTGCGACGGCACCTGGGCGGGTGACGAGCGCGTCCACGAGCCAGGCGATGTCGGCCGCCGTGCGCTCCGGGGTGTCCGACGGCTGCATCACGTGGCTGAGCACGGCTCGGACGACGACGTCGACGGTGACGGCGAGCTGGTGGTCGTCGAGCGGCAGGTCGAACGGCGCGAGGCGGTGGGTGAGCACGGTCTTGGCCGTGGTGAGCAGCGAACCGGCGTGGGTGGTGAGCAGGGGCAGCAGGTCGGTGTCCGCGTCGTGCGTGGCGGACACGATGGCGCGCAGCAGGGCGTTGTCGCGCGCCAGGTCGAGCACCGCCCGGACCGCGCCGCGGACGGCCGCCGCCAGGTCGGCGGGTTCGCGGTCGAAGGCCTGCTCCACCACGGCGAGGAACCGGCCCAGCTCGTCGTGGACCATGGCCTCGGCCAGGGCCTGCTTCGAGCCGATCTCGTTGTAGACGGTCTGCCTGCTGACGCCGACGGACTCGGCCAGGACCGCCATGGTGACCGTCGCCCACCCGGACCGGGCCGTCAGCTCGATCGCGGCGGCGATGATGCGCCGCCGGTGCGCGCCGTCCGTCATGGTGATCATCCTAGGCGGACCCCGACACGACGAAGTCGCGCTTCTCCCGGACACCGCAGTCGGGGCAGCACCACGTGTCGGGCACGGCGGACCACGGCGTGCCCGCGGGGAAGCCCTCCCTCGGGTCGCCGACCCGCTCGTCGTAGACGTAGCCGCAGCCGGGGCACCGGCCGCCCGCACCCGGCACCGACGCGATCGGGACGTCCGCCACCGGGACCGCGGGCCGCTCCCCCGGAGCCGGGTACCTCGCCAACACCTCGGCCCGCTTGCCCGGCTGGACGT
>DATMCA010001817.1:0-3248 GCA_035559015.1 Umezawaea sp.
GGCCACCATGTCCTCGCGCTCGTCGTAGAGGCGGGTCCGGTCGGCGGTGGGCGGGCCGAGTTCGTCCAGCGTGCGCAACGAGGCGCCCGTGGTTCGTAGTGGTGTCACGCTCCTTGGACGTTCGGGCGAGCCGATCTGTTGCGGTGCGGCCCACCTACACTCGCGCCCGTGGACCAACCGACGAGACCGGCCCGGAGCGCCCGCGGTCTCGTCCTGCTGATCGTCTGCGCGGCCCTGCTGTGGGTGGTCGTCGCGGTCCTCGACCTCCCCACCGCCGAGCAGCTCCGCGTTCACGTGCGGGACGCGGGTTCGTCCGCCCCCGTCGTGTTCGTCGCCCTCTGCGCCCTGGGCACAGCCGCGTTCTTCCCCAAACCGGTACTGGCCGCGGTCGCCGGCCTGCTGTTCGGGGTGCTCCCCGGTGTCGTGCTCGCCGTCACGGGCTGCACCGCGGGCGCCCTGATCTCCTTCGCGGTCGCGCGGAAACTGGGCCGGGAAGCGGTTTCGGCGCGGATCGGGCACGGCCGACTGGGGGTGCTGGACGCGGTGTTCGCCACCCGCGGCCTGTCCGCCACGCTCGTGCTCCGCCTGCTGCCCCTGGTCCCGTTCACCGCGTCCAACCTCGGCGCGGGCGTGACCGCGGTGCCGGCGCGGTCGTTCGCCGTCGGCACCGCGCTGGGCCTCGTGCCGTCGACGCTGTCGGCCGTGGTGCTGGGGGATGCCTTGCAGGACCCCGGTTCTCCCCGCTCGCTCGCGGCACTGGGGTGCTGGCTGGTGCTGAGCGCCGTCGGACTGGTGTGGGGCCGCAATCTCGTGACCAATCGCACTGGCGTTCCGCGCGAGCGAGCGGGACGCTGGGCCTCGTCGTCCGCCGAGCGCGAGGAGAAGCGATGACCGTCGCCAATGACCGGACCACCACGACCACCGACCGCGTCCGCGGGCAGGCGCTGGTGGCGAAGGTGAAGGAGTTGATCAACGAGGGGAACGTCCGCCGGGTCGTGGTCAAGGACGACCACGGCCGCACGGTCATGGAGGTCCCCGTGACGGCCGGTGTGGTGGCCGCCATCGCGGCTCCGGTGGTCACCGCGGTCGCGGCGATCGCCGTGCTGGCCAAGGAGTGGTCCATCGAGGTCGAGCGCTCGAAGCCGCCGATCGTCGCCTCCGGCGCTCAGGCGCGGACCTCCGCGGAAGGGAGCTGATCGCCGTGAAGATCGCCGATCTGGTGGACAAGGCCCGCGACACGATCACCGTGCGACGGGTGTACTCGGAGCCGTTCGAGAAGGACGGCGTCACGGTGATCACGGCGGCGGCCGTCGGTGGCGGTGTGGGCGCGGGCCTGGGCAAGGACGAGAAGGGCCAGGAGGGCGAGGGCGGCGGTTTCGGCGTGTCCGGCAGACCTGTCGGCGCCTACGTCATCAACGGCGGCCGGGTGTCGTGGTACCCGGCGATCGACGTGAACCGGCTGGTCACCGGCCTCGCCGTCGTCGCGGTCGCTTTCCTGGTCACCCGTTCCCAGGTGGCCGGCGCACGGGCGAAAGCCGACCGCGACTGATCGCCGTCGGGAGCGGGAGGAGCGCCGTCCGTCGGGCGGTCCGCCTCCCGCGGGCGGACGACCGTGGAGGCGGTGGTCGGGTGGAGGGGGTGGACTCCATGCTCGCGTGGCACGTCGACCGGCCCGGACCGATGGCGGGCGGGCCCCTGCGCGCCCACCGGGACCCGCTCCCCGAGCCCGCTCCCGGTGAGCTGCTGCTGAGGGTCCTGGTGTGCGGCGTGTGCCGGACCGACCTGCACGTGACCGAGGGCGACCTGCCCGTCCACCGGCCGGGTGTCACACCGGGGCACGAGGTGGTCGGTGAGGTGGTCGAGACCCGGTCGGACCGGTTCGCCGTCGGTGACCGGGCGGGGGTGGCGTGGCTGCGCGGGACCTGCGGCGCGTGCCGCTACTGCCTGCGCGGCGCGGAGAACCTCTGCCCGGACTCGCGCTACACGGGGTGGGACGAGCACGGCGGGTACGCCGAGTACGCCGTGGTGCCCGCGGACTACGCGCACCACCTGCCCGACGGGTACTCCGACGCCGAACTGGCCCCGCTGCTGTGCGCGGGGATCATCGGCTACCGCGCCCTGCGACGGGCCGAGGTGCCCGAGGGCGGACGGCTGGGCATCTACGGGTTCGGCGGCAGCGCCCACCTCGCGGCCCAGGTCGCGTTGGCCCAGGGCGCGGTGGTGCACGTGATGACCCGCAGCGCCGAAGCCAGGGAGTTGGCGCTGGAACTGGGCGCCGCGTCGGTGACCGGCGCGGGTGAGCCGCCGCCGGAGCCGCTGGACTCCGCCATCCTGTTCGCACCGGTCGGCGACCTCGTGCCGCCCGCCCTGGAAGCGCTGGACCGCGGCGGCACGCTGGCCATCGCGGGCATCCACCTCAGCGACGTCCCGGTGCTGGACTACCAGCGCCACCTGTTCCAGGAGCGGCAGGTCCGCAGCGTCACGTCCAACACCCGCGCGGACGCCGAGGAGTTTCTCGACTTCGCCGCCCGGCACCGCCTGCGGGTGACCACGCGGCCGTACCCGCTGGACCGTGCGGACGCCGCGCTGACCGACCTGGCGGCGGACCGGGTCGAGGGCGCGGCCGTGCTCGTCACGTGATCGGATCGCGTCAGCGCGAGGCGTCGGCGGGCTGCCTGGCCTGAGGACCGTCCGCCCCGGTGTCCTCCGCCTCGGTGTCCTCCGGCCACGGCTCGGCCACGTTCGGGCGGTGGACCACCATCACCGGGCACGGGGCCTGGTGCAGCGCGGTCCTGGTGGTCGCGCCGCAGCGCCCCGACCGGAGCACCTGGTCGCCCGCGCCGACCACGAGCAGGTCGCTGTCCGTGCAGTGGGCGACGGCCTCGTGCGGCTGCCCGTGCAGCAGGACGACCGTGTGCGGCGGTCGGCGGTCGAGCTTCTCCAGCCGCCGGGCGGCGTGGTCGAGCACGAACTGGTGGTCGGCGGCCAGCGCGTCCCTGGTCATCGGGATTGGCTGCGCGTGCACCACGAACAGCGAGGCGCGGTGGTCCAGCGCGATGGCCGCGGCCCGCTTGAGGACCAGGTCGTCATCCTCGCCGCCGTTGATCAACGCGGTGACGCGCCGGTTGTCGCGGTGCACGGAGGCCGCCCTGCCGCGGACGACGACGGTGTCGCAGGTGGCGCGGCAGACCAGCGGGAGCACGTTCTCGCCGAGGCTGAAGGAACTCGCCGAGTGACCCCGGTAGCCG
>DATMCA010001818.1:0-6309 GCA_035559015.1 Umezawaea sp.
GTCTCCAGCGAGAACCCGATGTTGTCGGACAGGTAGATGCCGCCCGCCTCGTCGAACGGGTACGGCCCGAACTTCTCCGACAGGAACGCCAGGATCTCCGGCAGCCGGTTCTGCTGCGCCCTCTTGCCCTCCGCACCGGGCGCGTACGCGTTGACGACCTTCGTGCCGTCCACCAGTTGCGAGCGGTCGAACTGCCACTTGTCGATCGCCACGGTCGCCAGGTACGTCGCCAGCGGCGTGTCCTCGGTCCACCGGAACGTGGTCCAGCCGTCCGCGGTGGCCGAGCCGTCCTCACGGCCGTTGGAGATGACCGACCAGCCGTTCGGGACCCGCGCGGAGAGGGTGAACCTCGCCTTGTCCTTGGGGGTGTCGTTCGCCGGGAACCACGAGGTCGCGGAGTGCGGCTCGCCCGCGGCGAACGCCCCGCCGGACGCGGAGATCTGCCACCCGCTCGTGCCGAGCGCCTTGTCGTCGAACACCTGCGGCTCACCGGCGTAGGTCACGACCGCGGTGAACGGCTGGTTCCCGGACAGCTTCGACGCGGGCGTGATCACCAGTTCGTGTTCGCCCTCACGGGTGAACTTCGCCGCCTGGTCGCCCACCCGCACCTCGCTGACCTCCAGCCCGTGCAGGTCCAGGTTGAACCGGGTGAGGTCCGAGGTGGCCTTCGCGGTGATCGTGGCCTTGCCCTCCAGGCGCTTCGTCGCCGGGTCGTAGCTGATCGCCACGTCGTACCGGTCCACGTCGTACCCCGTGTTGCCGTCCGTCGCGTAGTACGGGTCACCAGCGCCGTCACCGCCTTCGCCCGCTCTGGGCGCGGACGAGGATGAGGACGGGGGCGCGGACGACGACGCCGTCGGCCCGGCAGACCCGTCGGTCTTCTCCGGGATCCTGGCGACCACCACACCGGCGACCACCAGGACGATGGCGACGATCAGCAGGTACGGGCGCGCCTTGGAGCTGATAGCCATGCGGCAATGATGCACGCATGGGCATCGTCGAGTTCGGCGGATCCGGCCAAGGGATCCTCCTCCTGCACGGTCTGATGAGCCGCGCCACCACGTGGTGGACGGTCGCGCAGTGGCTCTCCCGCTACGGCCGGGTGGTCGCGGTCGACGCCCGCGGCCACGGCCGGAACGCGCGCGGCGGCCCTTGGCGCACCGAGGACTTCGTCGGCGACGCCGCCGAGGTCGTGGTGGACCTGGGGCTCGGGCCCGCCGTCGTGATCGGGCACTCGATGGGCGGTCTGCACGCGCTCGGACTGGCCGCCACGCACCCGGAACTGGTGCGGTCGATCGTGGTGGAGGACGTCGTGCCGGACAACACCGGCAAGTCCGTCGACGACTGGAAGTGGTACTTCGACGCGTGGCCGGTCCCGTTCCTCTCGCTCGCCCACGTCCGGTCGGTGGTCGACGTGCCGAGGGTGGAGGAGTTCTTCGAGGAGCGCGACGACGGCTACCACCTGCTGGCGCGCCTGGAGGACCTGTACGAGATCGCCGCCGAGTGGGGTGTCCGCGACTACTGGCACTACGTCGACGCGATCCGCTGCCCGCTGCTGGCGATCGAGGCCGGGAAGGGCGGGATGCGGCCCGGTCAGATGGCCGAGGTGGCGCGCCGGACCGGTGGGCAGCACCTGCTCGTGCCCGAGTCCGGTCACGTCGTCCACGACGAGGCCCCGCACGTTTTTCGCGGTGCCGTGGAAGCGTTCCTGTCTAGGTGAGGTCGTCGACCTCGCCGGTCGCCGTGTCGACCACGCACACCCGCGCCACCTTGGCGCGGATCGGCCGCACCGGGTACAGGGCCGCGAACCCGGCGACCACCTGCTCGTCGGTCACGCCGACCGCGAGCGTGCAGTGCGGCACCCAGTGGCCCGGCAGGTAGTACGCCGACGGGTTCTTCACCTTGCGCGCCAGCACGTCGTGGATCGCCGAGTGCACGGCCAGCAGCTCGCCGTCCACGACGGCGGCCAGCATCAGGACGTTCTCGCTGGTCGCGAACGACGACAGGTTCTCCAGCGGCAGCCCCGGCAGCCAGAGCCTGCCCAGTTCCTCGCGCAGCGCGGCCCGCGCCTTGGCGGGGATCGACGTCGCCACCGCGTAGGTCAGGTGCGGCGGGAACTTCTCGTCCGTCGGCACGCCGACGTCCCGCAGCCGCCGCCACAGCTCCCGCACGGCCGCGTCCGCCTCGTCGTCGAAGAGGGCGACCACCGCCTGCGCCATCAGCGGTGCTCGCCGGGGAGCGCGAACAACCCGCTCGCGGTCTGCTCGACCAGCCCGTCCACCAGCAGCGAGTGCAGGCACTTCTCCCGCTGCCCCGCGTCCGACCAGACGACGTCGAGCTTCGCCTTCGGCACCGCCTCGCTGGTGCCGCGCAGCACGTCCAGCAGCAGCCCGCGCACCTGCCGGTCCGTGCCCGCGAACTTCTGCGCCACCTTCACCGGCCCCGCGTACGCCGGACGACCCGCGATCTGCCACGCGCACTCGCCGAACACCGGGCAGTCGGCGCACTTCGGCGCCCGCGCCGTGCAGATCAACGCCCCGAGCTCCATCAACGCCGCCGAGTAGACGGCCGCCCGCTCGTCGGGCAGCAGCGCGTCGACGTCCGCGAGGTCCCGCGTGGTCGACGGCGGACCCGCGTCGGCGGCCCCGTGCACCGCCCGCGCGACGACCCGCCGCACGTTGGTGTCCACCACCGGAACCTTCTGCCCGTAGGCGAAGGCCGCCACCGCACGGGCCGTGTACGCGCCGATCCCCGGCAACCCGAGCAGGGTGTCCACATCGGACGGGACCACGTCGTCGTGCTCGGCCTCGATCACCGCCGCGGCGGCGTGCAACCGCAACGCGCGCCGGGGGTACCCGAGCTTCCCCCACGCCCGCACGACCTCGCCCTGCGAAGCGGCGGCCATCGCGGACGGCACCGGCCACCGCTCCAGCCACTCGCGCCAGATCGGCTCCACCCGCGCCACGGGCGTCTGCTGCAACATGATCTCGCTGACCAGCACACCCCACGCCGTGCACTCCGGCCGCCGCCAGGGCAGGTCACGGGCGGTTTCGGCGAACCAGTCGAGGACCAACTCCGTATCCAGGCTCATAACGCCGCGGATTCTCCCAGGCGGCGCCCCGACCGTTCCCGCCGGTCTGCGAGAAGCAGCACCACGCCGAAGGCGATCTCCCACAGCGTGATCGAGTAGACGCTCCCGCGCTCCCACAGGCCGTGGAACTCGCTCCGACCGATCAGCGGCACGCACAGCAGCCCCAGCACCGGGAGGGGCGCGAGCCACCGGGCGGGGCCGAGGGAGCCGGTGAACGCGGCCGCGTTGCCACCCGCGATGGCCAACACCGCTCCGACGAGGTGGAACCCGGAGCCGGACGAGCTGGGGAACGCGGCGACCAGCACGTTGCCGACCGCGTGAGCGGTGGTGAGGGCGAGGAGCAGGTACCGGCGCACCCCGCCGGCGTGCCGCGCGACGACCAGTCCGAACACCAGGAACCCGAGCCCCTGCACCACGAACGCCGTGTTCATCACCGCCGCCGACGGCGAGCCCGCCGCACCGAGGTCGCTGATGTAGTCAACGGCGTAGCGGTACGACGGGTTCGTCCACGCGGCCGCGGCGACCGCTTCGAGCACGAGGTACGACACCCCGGTCACCAGCGGGACGAGACCTGCCCACCGGGGCGGGCGACCGGGGTTCATGCGTCCAGCATGTCAGCGGTGCCGGGGACCGGCCCGGTGGAGGGCGAGCAGCACGACCACCACGACGACCTGCACGGCCAGGACGAACGCCTGGGTGACGGGCGACTTGACGGTCAGCACCGCCATCGTCGCGTTGACGCCGAAGTGGACCGCGATCGCCGCGACCACACCCGCCCGCTCGTAGGCGTACCCGGTCAGGAACGCCATCGGGAACACGCTGAGCGTGAACAACAGCCCGCTCCAGGTGAACAGGCCCAGTTCGGACTGCACCGTGCCGTTGATGAAGAACAGCGGCAGGTGCCACACCGCCCAGGCGGCACCGAGGACCAGACCGGCCTGGACGCGGCTCATCGACGCCAGCAGCCGCGGGTAGGCCGTGCCGCGCCAACCGGGCTCCTCGGCCAGCGGTCCGCCGATCACCATGCTGATCAGGAACGGCAGGGGCCCGCCAACGGTCGCGATCAGCTTCTGCCCCTCGGTGAGGCTCACCGCGGGCCCACCCAGCAGGTCCGCGACCAGTGCGGCACCCACGACGGTCGCCGACGCCAGCACCAGCAGCGGCAGCGCCCACAGCAGCCGTGCGCCGAACCGGAGCCGCACGGTGTGCGCGGGAACCGGCTCGTGGCGACGACCACGCCGAACCCGCACCACGATCGCCTCGAACACCGGCCCGAAGCCGCCGAGCAGGTAGGGGACGGCGGTGGGGGAGCTCATCGGCGATCCGCCGAGCGCGATGGCGAGGGACCAGAGGGCCCAGGTGGTCACGAACGTGACGGTCCAGAAGACGGCGAGGTCGCTCTTCCGGCGAACACGGGTAGCGGTGGTGGTCACGACTTTCTTCCCTTTCACGGGTGGGGCAGGGGTTCGCGCGGGCGCGCTGAAGAGAGCCGGTGATCAGTCGAACGACGACCGGCTGGTTTCCTTGCTGTCAGGGGTTTTCGGCCGTTCCTAGGCGACGAGCCGCCGCGCGAGCCAGGTCGTCACCAGCGCGAGCACTTCGGCGTCAACGGGCTGCCGCAACTGCCGGGGGTACGACCGCACCGACGGCCGGCCGGGATCACGGCGCAGCAGGTGGGTCAGCTCGGGAACCCGGTGGACCTCGACCTCTCCGGGCACCAGTTCACGGATCCGGTCGAGGTCGGCCGGGTCCACCTGGACGTCCTTGTCACCGGTGATCGCCAGCACGGGCACCCCGATCGTCGCCAGGTTCGACCGGGAGTCGTGGACCAGCATCTCCCGCATCCACCGCGCGTTCAGCTTCGACCCGACCACCCGCACCACGTCGGCGCCGGACGCCTTGACCCGCGCCAACTGCCGGTTGCCGACCCCTCGCAGAACCGACCGCACGGGCGCGGGCAGCCCACCGATGATCTTCCGCGCCTGCCACCGCAACGCGCTCTCGCCGTCACGCGCGAACCCGGCCAACAGCACCACGGCCGCGACATCGGGCCGCGAACCGAGCGCCATGGCGTGAACGGCCCCTTCACTGTGCCCGACCACGCCAACAGCCCCCGCCTGGATGTCGGCACGGTCCGCAAGGGCCCGCAACGCGGCCACGGCGTCCTGCCGGTTGTCGACGAACCCGGTCGTCAACCAGTCACCGCCCGACCCGCCGACACCACGCCGGTCGTACCGCAACACGGCGATCCCGGCCTCCGCCAACGCGGCGGCCAGCGGCTGCCCGAACCCCATCCGAAGACGCCCGGCGTTCGCATCACGATCAAGCCGCCCCGACCCGTGCAACAGCAGAACAGCCGGATGCGGGCCGACCCCCACGGGCAGCGACAACGTGCCCGCCAACAGCACCCCGTCCTCCGCCGTGATCGCCACGTCGACCTCCCGCATGACCCCATCTCCCATCGTTCTCAGTCTTGCGATCATTCTCGTCTGTGAGAACGTTATCGTATGTGAGAACATTCGTCCATGGCTACCGCGGACCTCCTCCTCCATCCCGTGCGGATGCGCATCCTGCAAGCCCTGTTCGACGCGGACCCGCTGACCACAGCGCAACTGCGGGAGCGCCTACCGGACATCGCGCCGGCGACGATGTACCGCCACATCGCCGTGCTCGCCGAGGGAGGCGTGCTGGAGGTGGTGGAGGAGAAACGAGTCCGCGGCACGGTGGAACGCAGCTACCGGGTTCGCAAGGAAGAAGCTGTTGTCGACCCCGCCGCGCGGGCATCGATGACTCGGGACGACCACCGGCGGTCGTTCACCACGTTCGCGGCCTCACTGATGGGGGACTTCGACCGCTATTTCAACCACGAGGGGGCTGATCCGAATGCTGATGGGGTGGTTTATCGGCAGGCCGCGGTGTGGCTCACGGACGAGGAATTCGCGGAGATGGTAGAAGAAATCGAACACGCAGTCATCTCACGAATGGACCGCAAACGAGAAGGCCGCAGGCGCAGGGTGGTAAGCCTGGTCGTAGTCCCGGACAAACCCAACAACGACTAACGCCAACACGCACACGCACACCAACAAGCTCTGGGCGACCCACCGCGAAGGCGGGACAAGGCCTTCCCTGGTCGTGTCTGACCACGAAGGTGGGGCAGGGTCTTCCCTGGTCGTGTCCGATTTTACTTGGGGGATTTGCCCCTTAAAATTGCGGATCGG
>DATMCA010001819.1:0-10692 GCA_035559015.1 Umezawaea sp.
CCCACGAGTGCCGGGCGAGGTAGCGGTACTCGCCGTCGGCCAACGGCTCGTCCGGCGATTTCAACGTGCTCAGCGCGGCCCGTTCCAGCGACTCGGCCGCGCTCGCGGCGGGCACCTCGTCGGAGGCGGCCCGCACCACGAACAGCCCGCCCGCGACGAGCACCACCGCGGCCGCGGCGGCTGGCCACCCGCGGCGGCGAGGGGGCCGGACCGGCTCGGTCCAGGCCGCGTCCATCCTGGCCAACGCCTTGGCCCTGGCCTCGTCGCTCAGCGCCCGCCCGGCGGGCTGGTCGGCGAGGGCCTGGTCCAGCTGCTGGTCGGTCCACTGGTCAGGCATTGCCGGTCTCCTCGACGTCGACGAGCGGGCACGCCGCCCGCAGGTGGTGGCGGGCGCGGTGCAGGCGTGAACGAACGGTGCCGACCGGGATGTCCAGCGCTTGGGCGACCTCGGTGGAGTCCAGCCCGGCCCACGCGGTCAGCAGCAGCACGTCCCGGTCGCGCTGGGCGAGCCCGTCCAGCGCCTTGGTGAGCTGACGTGCCTTGACCTGCGCCTCGACCCGGTCCAGGACCCGATTCTCGTGGCTGTCGGCGTGCCCCGGCACCTCGATCCGCGCCGTCGCGTCACGTTCACGCCGCCGCGACCGCAGGTGGGTCCGCATGAGGTTCGTCGCGATCCCGAACAGCCACGGCCGCACCGCGGCGCGCGACGGGTCGTACCCGGCCCGGCCGCGGATCGCCGCGACGAACACGTCCGCCACGAGGTCGTCGGCCGCGTCGGGAGCCCATCGCGACAGGTAGCGGTGGAGTTCGTCGGCGTGTGCGCCGAACAGTGCTTGGAAGTCCGCCGCCGTCCGCGGTGCGACGCGCTCGGGCGGCACCTCCGGCGGCGGGTTCTTGTCGACCACAGTCATCACACAGGTGTTTTGCCGCAGCCCCGTCCCGCGTTCACGCCGTCCACGAAAAGCGCCCCCGGTCCGGGAGAGGACCGGGGGCGCTTTCGTGCCACACGGGTCAGGCGGTCGGGGTTTCCGCGGGGGCGGGCTTGTCCAGGCCGCGGCGGACGGACGTGAGCAGCAGTTGGGCGACGTCGACGACCTCGACGTGCGCTCCGGCCTTGCCCTCGTTCTGCCGTGCGGTCAGGCCGTCGGTGAGCATGACCCGGCAGAACGGGCAGCCGGTGGCGATCTTCGACGGGGCCGTGCCGAGGGCTTCGTCGACGCGTTCCACGTTGATGCGCTTGCCGATCCGCTCCTCCATCCACATCCGCGCGCCGCCCGCGCCGCAGCACATGGAGCGGTCGCCGTGGCGGGGCATCTCGCGCAGCGTGGTGCCGGACGCGCCCAGCAGTTCACGGGGCGCGTCGTAGACCTTGTTGTGCCGCCCGAGGTAGCACGGGTCGTGGTAGGTGATGTCCTCGGTGACCTCGGCGACCGGGGTCAGCCTGCGTTCGCGGACCAGCTTGTTGAGCAGCTGGGTGTGGTGGACGACCTCGTACTGGCCGCCGACCTGCGGGTACTCGTTGGCCAGCGTGTTGAAGCAGTGGGCGCAGGTGACGACGATCTTGCGCTTGCCGGGTTCACGGCCTTCGAAGACGGTGTTGAGGACCTCGACGTTCTGCTGCGCCAGCATCTGGAACAGGAACTCGTTGCCCGCGCGCCTGGCCGGGTCGCCGGTGCAGGTCTCCTCCGGGCCGAGGACGGTGTACTGGACGCCCGCGGTGTGCAGCAGTTCAGCCACGGCGCGGGTCGTCTTCTTCGCGCGGTCCTCGAAGGCGCCGGCGCAGCCGACCCAGAACAGGTACTCGGCGTCGCCGAGCTCACCGTCGAAGACGGGCACCTCGAAGTCCAGGCCCTCGGTCCACGCCAGGCGGTCCTTGGAGTTCTGGCCCCACGGGTTGCCCTTGTTCTCCAGGTTCTTGAACATGCCGCCCAGCTCGGACGGGAAGTTCGACTCGATCAGCACCTGGTAGCGGCGCATGTCGACGATGTGGTCGACGTGCTCGATGTCGACGGGGCACTGCTCGACGCACGCGCCGCAGCTCGTGCACGACCACAGCACCTCGGGGTCGATGACGCCCAGCTCGTCGGGGCCGCCGATGAGGGGGCGCTCCGCCTCGGCGAGGGCCAGGACGTTGATGGACTCCAAGCGCTTCTGGTAGTCGTCGCCGGTGATGCCGACCTCGTCGCCCGCCATGTCCTTGCGGCCACCGGCCAGCAGGTACGGGGCCTTGGCGTAGGCGTGGTCGCGGAGCTGGGTGATCAGCAGCTTCGGGGACAGCGGCTTGCCGGTGTTCCACGCGGGGCACTGGGACTGGCAGCGGCCGCACTCGGTGCAGGTGCTGAAGTCCAGCAGGCCCTTCCAGGTGAAGTCCTCGACCTTGCCGACGCCGAACACGTCCTTGTCGGGGTCGGCCTCCTCCAGGTCGAGGACCTTGCCGCCGCTCATCATCGGGCGCAGCGCGCCCAACGCGACGGCGCCGTCGTCCTCGCGCTTGAAGTAGATGTTGAAGAACGCGCTGAAGCGGTGCCAGGCCACGCCCATCGTGAGGCTGCGGCCGACGACGATCAGCCAGATCATGCCGGACAGCAGCTTCGTGATGGCCATGATCGAGACCCAGTCCGGCGACGCGGGCAGAAGGTGGCTCAGCGGCTCGGTGACGAAGCTGGACCACAGCGGCAGCTCTTCGATGCCGCTGGCCTGCTTGAACGCCTTCACGCCGAGGATGCCGACACCCTCGATGATCACGACGGCCTCGACGAAGTACGCGGCCTTGAAGTTGGAGCCCGCGAAGCGGGACACGCGGTCCGCGCGCCGGGGGTGGTTGAGCTGGCGGATGATCACCAGCGCGATGCCGCCCGCGACCGTGCCGAGGCCGAGCAGCTCCACGACGAGGCCCCAGATCGGCCACGCGCCGAAGACCGGCCAGTGGAACGACGGGTAGAACACCTCGCCGTACGCCTCGAACAGCACGGCGGAGCCGATCAGGAAGCCCCACATCACCATCCAGTGCCACGGGGCGACGCTGCGGACCTTCGCCATGCGCGTGTGGGCGACGAACTCGACGACCAGCGTCTTCAACCGCGCGGCGAACGGCCCGGTGCGGGTCGGGTCGGGCTGGCCGAGTCGGATGATCCGCACCATCCGGACCGCTCCGGACGCGAACACGGCCCAGGCGACGACGCTCACGGCCACGCCGATGACGCCGAGGGTCAACTGCAGGGCTCCCATGTGGTGGCGGCCTTTCTCCAGAAGCACGTGGCTTGGGAGATTACGCCTCATTACTCGCCGGTAACCACTTGGGCGTGGCCGGGGTCGCAGAAGTGTATCGATCAACACCACCGTGGCGGGACGTCCGTTCCACAAGTTCGGCCCGGACTGCGGACAAGTTGTCACAAAGGTGCCGTTCCGGTCCGACCTCCCCGTTCCGGCACCGCGTGCCCCTCACCATCAACGTGGAGGAACCCACAGCCGTGTTCCCGCACCCAGGTCCTGGAGCCCCCGTGATCACCTGCGTCTTCCCCGGCACCGCGGGCATCGGGGCCGCCCCCGTCGGCGATTGGTCGACCTCGACTATGGTCGTCGGCCTCATGCTGGACTTCGGCGGCGTGATCACCATCGAGTCGGGGAGCGCGCACTGAGCGAGCAGCAGGTGGACGGCAGGCGGGCCAGGGGCGAACGCCGCAGGCAGGCGATCCTGGAGGCGACCCTCCGGGTGATCGAGCGCGACGGCGTCGCCGGCGTGAGCCACCGGTCGGTCGCGCGCGAGGCCGGCGTGCCCACCACGTCCACGACCTACTACTTCGCCTCGCTCGACGACCTGCTGATCGCGACCCTGATGTGGTCGGCCGACACGCTCGCCGACGACGTCAGCGACCTGATCGTCCGGCTGGTGAACGCGCCCGACAGCGACGTCGCGGAGGTCACCCGGCGGCTCGTCGACATGGTCGACGCGAACCGCGGCCGCACGATGGCCGAGTACGAGCTGTACCTGCTGGCCGCGCGGAGGCCGGAGCTGCGCCCCGCCGCGCGCCGGTGGCTGGACCTGATCACCGAGGCCGCGCGGCCGTTCGACACCGACCCGGTGGCGTTCCGGGCGTTCCTGGCGGCCGTCGACGGGCTGCTGATGCAGGGCCTGATCGCCGACGAACCACCCAGCGTGGCCGACCTGGAACCGGTTGTGTCTTACCTGATACGTCCGCGACAGCACCTGGATCGCCTCCAGGGCGGGACAATAGGTGAATGAGGTTCGCCGGTCGTGAGTCTTGGCAGGTCGGGCACGGGGTCAACCAGGCGGTGAACACCGCCCTGTTCCTGCGCGACACCCTCGCGCTCTCGGTCGACACCGTGCCGGAACTACCGGGCCTCGACCCGTCCGTGCCGGTGTTCGTCCCCCGCGGTGTCGACCGCGCCGGGGTGACCGAGGAGTGGCTCGGGTGGTGGGCGGACGTGCTGGACCACGCGCGCGCCGAAACCCCCGTCGACGCCCGGTCGATCCCGACCAACGAGGACTCGACGTCCCTGCTCACGCGCCCGGCCCTGCGAGCCGCGGTGCGGGCCCTTCGGGAACCCGCAGCGGCCTGGGAGACGGGCCGGCAGCAGAGCCCCCGACCGGGGGCTCTGCCCATCGGTGAGGTCGTTCGCGGCGTCGAGATCCGGCTCGGCAGGCAGGTGAAGCCGTTCCGGCTGGTCATCACGTCCGTGCCGGTCCAGGGCCAGGTGTGGGAGCGGATGACGCCGACGCACGTGATCGCGTCGCAGCGGTTCCTGTCCGACCCGGCGCGGTGCGCGCCGGCCCTGCGCGCGGTCGTGGAGGACCTCGCGTGAAGCGGTAGGGATAGCCCCCGTATGGAGTCGGGGGTCCACCCTCGTGTGCGCCGGGGGTGAGGCCCCTAGCGTTCATGCCATGAGCGGACAGGTCTTCAAGGGGGCAGTGGTGGGTAAGCGAATCGCTTTGCTGGCCGTAGCGGCGGTGGCCACGACGATGAGCCTGTCGTCCTGCGTGAGGATCGCCCAGGAGAGCTCGTCCGACGACTACACCGTGAACGACCGGATCTCGTCCGTGCAGATCGACAACGACGGCGGTGACGTCAAGGTCCGCTCCGTCGAGGGCGCGGGCGCCACCACGATCAAGCGGACCCTGCGCTACGGCAAGGCGGCCAGCAAGCCGAACGGGCCGACGCACCAGGTCAGCGGCGACGTGCTCACCCTCAAGGGCTGCGGCAACGGCTGCGAGGCCTCCTACGAGGTGGCCGTGCCCTCGAAGGACACGACGGTCAAGGGCGAGGTGGGCTCCGGCGACCTGGAGGTGCAGGACCTCGCCTCGGTCGACGTGAACCTCGGCTCGGGCAACGCCACGCTGCGCGGCATCGCGGGGGCCGTCCGCGTCGAGAACGGGTCCGGCGACCTCAACGGCGACGGCATCACGGGCGACGTCACCGCCAAGATCGGCTCCGGCAACGCGAGGCTGTCCGGGGTCACCGGGGCCGTGACCGTGGTCAACTCCTCCGGCGACATCCGGGCCGAGAAGGTCGACGGCGACGTGAACGCCGAGGCCAGCTCCGGCAACGTCGTGGTCGAGCTGGCCGAGCAGCACAACGTGAAGGCCACCTCCAGCAGCGGCGACGTGACCGTGACGGTGCCGAACGCCGGCTACCGGGTCGTGGTCGACTCGAACAGCGGCGACAAGAAGGTCGGCGTGAAGAACGACGCGTCGAGCCAGTTCGAGCTGAACCTGACCGCGAAGAGCGGCGATCTGACCCTCAGCGCGGCCTGAACCCGTACGGTCGAAGGGGGTGCCCCGCCGCGGGGTGCCCCCTTCGGCCATTCGGGTGCACGGAGGTCACGACCTGGCGCGGTGCTGGTCCGAGGGGGCGGACGTGCCGATCATGGGAGTAGCCGCCGAAGGTGGGTAACGGCCGAACGGCCGCCGCGATCTGGTGAACACGGGGACGTTCCACCTCGCACTTCGGGCGTGTCCTGACCATTGAGCGAGAGGGTTGCCCCACCATGCTGAACCCCGACGGCCCTCCCGCGGAGGCGTTCGCCTACCGGTTGGTCAAGCTGCGGGACGAGATCGGGCTGACCTCGGCGCAACTGGCGGCGATGACCGACTACTCCGAGGCGGACCTGGCCGAGGCCACCAGCGGCCGTGAGCTGCCGAGCTGGGAGTTGACCAGCGCGTACATCAGCGCCTGCGGCGACAACCCGGAGCAGTGGCGACCGTGGTGGGAGCACGCGAGGAAGTCGGCCGCGCCCGTCGCGGCGGTTCCCCCGCCCGCTGCTTCGACCGGTCTGCGGTTCAGCACCGGCCCGGCCGCGCGCTGGGGCGTGGCCGCGGCGCTCGTCGTGCTGGTGGTGCTGGGGATCGTGCTGTGGCCCAAGTCCGGGGACGGCACCGCGTCGGCACCGGAGGTGGCCGCGGCCCTGCCCGCGTGCACGACGCCCGCGGTGACCCTCACGGTCGCGGCGTCGGTGGACAAGCCCAAGCAGATGGCCGAGCTCGCGGCGGCCTACGGGGCGCGCGAAGCGAACGGCCAGTGCGTGAAGGTGGACGTGACCTCGGTCGACTCGGGCACGGCCATGGCCGCGCTGGCACGGGGGTGGACCGAGTCGGACGGCCGCAGGCCCGACGTGTGGTCGCCCGCCGCGTCGGAGTGGCTGCCGCTGGCCAAGCAGCAGGCGACACCGGAGACGAAGGCGCTGTTCCCGGACGAGAAGGCCCCGGCGATCACGACCAGCCCGTCGATCATCGCGATGCCCGAGCCGATGGCCCGCGCCCTCGGCTGGCCGGAGGCGCAGATCGGGTGGGACGACCTGGCCACGTGGGCGGGCGACCCGCACTTCTGGGCGAGCAAGGGGCACCCCGAGTGGGGCGCGTTCAAGCTGGGCAAGACCAACCCGACCTACTCCACGTCCGGCCTGCACGCCACCCTCGGCGCGCTGTTCTCGACCGTCGGCAGCATCCGCGAGCTGCGTCCGGACGACGTGGACAAGGAGGCGGTGGCGCAGCGGATGAGGGCCGTCGAGCACTCCGTCGTGCACTACGGCAAGACCACGCTGACGTTCCTGTCGAACCTCCGGCAGGCCGACGCGGAGGACGCCCTGGCGTACATCTCGGCGGTGACCATGTCGGAGAACTCCGTGGTGGCCTACAACGCCGGGTACACCTGCGGTTCCTACAGCGACGACGAGGGCTGCTCGAAGACCGACCCGCCCAGGACGAAGCTGGTCGCGATCTACCCCAAGCAGGGCGTGCTGTACTCCGACCACCCGTTCATCAAGCTGAACGGGCTCGACGCCGCCAAGAACGCCGTGGCCGACGACTTCCTGTCCTACCTGCACTCCGACGCCGTCCAGCGCGAGTTCGCCAAGTACGGGTTCCGCGACTTCCAGGAGCGGCCGATCGACCTCGACGGCTCCGCCTACGGGTGGCTGCCGAAGGCGGAGATCAAGTCGCTCGGCACGCCGACCAACGAGGTCGTCGCCAAGGTGCTGGCCAGTTGGGTGAAGCTGCGCAAGCCCACGAACGTGCTGGTGTGCATCGACTCCTCGCTGTCGATGGAGGAGAAGGTCCCCGGCACCGGCGCGACGAAGCTGGAGCTCGTGAAGCCCGCCATGCGCCAGCTCGCCGACGGGTTCACCGACTCCGACCGCGTCGGCCTGTGGAAGTTCTCCTCCGGCATCGGCGCGGACGGCTCGGACTTCGTGCCCCTGGTGCAGATCGGGCCGATGGACGGCGTGCGCAGGCAGGACATCGCGGCGAACATCGACGGGCTGACCGCCGACGGCGCGACGGGGCTGTACGACACGATCGACCGGGCCGTGGAGGTCGTGCGCGGCTCCTACGACCCGAACTCGATCAACGCCGTCGTGCTGCTCACCGACGGGGTCAACGACAAGGCCCGCGGCATCCAGGCGCCCGCCGAGCTGGTCGACGTGATCAGGGGCAAGGACGCGTCCGGTGACAAGCCGGTGCGGGTGTTCACCATCGCCTACGGCAGCGAGCTGGACGCCAACAACAAGGCGGGCGCCTCGGCGCTGGCGACGATCTCCAAGGGCACCGGGGCGAAGAAGTACGACGCCAAGGACCCGACGACCATCACGAACGTGATCATCGACGTGCTGTCGAACTTCTAGCGGGTGGGTGTCCCGGATCACTCCGATCCGGGAACAACACCGGCTGGCCGTCCGTTGGACAGGCAAGAAGGTTGAGCCCGTTGGACTCAAGTCCGATGGACCTGGCAAACTTGAGCCGGTACCGCTCAACGCGATACCCACCAGCACGTACTACCAGGAGGAATTCATGGCGCGAGCAGTCGGCATCGACCTGGGGACGACCAACTCCGTCGTCGCGGTCCTGGAGGGCGGCGAGCCGACGGTGATCGCCAACTCCGAGGGCTCCCGCACCACCCCGTCCATCGTGGCCTTCGCCAAGAACGGCGAAGTCCTCGTGGGCCAGCCCGCCAAGAACCAGGCGGTGACCAACGTCGACCGCACCATCCGCTCGGTCAAGCGCCACGTCGGCACCGACTGGAAGACCGACGCGATCGACGGCAAGGCGTACACGTCGCAGGAGATCTCCGCGCGTGTCCTGATGAAGCTGAAGCGCGACGCCGAGGCGTACCTGGGCGAGGAGATCACGGACGCCGTGATCACCGTGCCCGCGTACTTCGAGGACGCCCAGCGCCAGGCCACCAAGGAAGCAGGCCAGATCGCCGGCCTGAACGTCCTGCGCATCGTCAACGAGCCCACCTCCGCCGCCCTGGCCTACGGCCTGGACAAGGGCGAGAAGGAGCAGACGATCCTCGTCTTCGACCTCGGCGGCGGCACGTTCGACGTGTCCCTGCTGGAGTTGGGCGACGGCGTCGTCGAGGTCCGCGCGACCTCCGGTGACAACCACCTCGGTGGCGACGACTGGGACCAGCGCGTCGTCGACTGGCTGGTCGAGCGCTTCAAGTCCGCGAACGGCATCGACCTGACCAAGGACAAGATGGCGCTCCAGCGGATCCGCGAGGCCGCCGAGAAGGCGAAGATCGAGCTGTCCAGCTCGAACAACGCCAGCATCAACCTGCCCTACATCACGGTCGACTCGGACAAGAACCCGCTGTTCCTGGACGAGACGCTGTCCCGCGCCGAGTTCCAGCGCATCACGAACGACCTGCTGGAGCGCACCCGTGCGCCGTTCAACAACGTGATCAAGGACGCCGGCGTCTCCGTCGGCGACATCGACCACGTCGTGCTCGTGGGTGGTTCCACCCGCATGCCGTCCGTGGCCGAGCTGGTCAAGGAGCTGACCGGTGGCCGCGAGCCCAACAAGGGCGTGAACCCGGACGAGGTCGTCGCCGTCGGCGCGGCTCTCCAGGCCGGTGTCCTCAAGGGTGAGGTCAAGGACGTCCTGCTGCTCGACGTCACCCCGCTGTCCCTGGGCATCGAGACCAAGGGCGGCGTGATGACCAAGCTCATCGAGCGCAACACGACGATCCCGACCAAGCGGTCCGAGATCTTCACGACGGCGGACGACAACCAGCCGTCGGTGCAGATCCAGGTGTTCCAGGGCGAGCGCGACTTCGCGTCGGACAACAAGAAGCTCGGCATGTTCGAGCTGACCGGCCTGCCCCCGGCCCCCCGCGGCCTGCCGCAGATCGAGGTCACCTTCGACATCGACGCGAACGGCATCGTCCACGTCGGCGCCAAGGACCTCGGCACCGGCAAGGAGCAGTCGATGACGATCACCGGTGGCTCCGCGCTGCCGAAGGACGACATCGAGCGCATGGTCAAGGACGCCGAGGCCCACGCGGAGGAGGACAAGCGCCGCCGCGACGAGGCCGAGGTCCGCAACCAGGCGGAAACCCTCGTCTACCAGACCGAGAAGGTCGTCAAGGAGAACGAGGACAAGCTCCCCGAGGACGTCAAGGAGAAGGTCAAGGCCGCTGTCGCCGAGACCAACGAGGCGCTCAAGGGCACGGACATCGCCGCCGTCCGCACGGCCGTGGAGAAGCTCGCCACGGAGTCGCAGGCCATCGGCACCGCCCTGTACTCCAACACGGGTGCGGCTCCCGGCGCTGAGGGCGCCGAGGGTGCTCCCGGCGCGGCCGGTGCGGGTGCGGGCGCCAAGGGTGCCGACGACGTCGTGGACGCGGAGATCGTCGACGAGGACGAGAAGAAGTGACCCATCCACAGGACGAGCAACCGGACCTGGTGAACGACCACCGCCGCGTGGCGCCGGAGACCGACGAGGTGTCCGAGCCGGTGCACGGTGAAGTGCTCGACGTCGAGTTCGAGGGCGGCAAGCACGCGGCGCCCGAGGTCCTCTTCGAGGAGGACCCGGCCGCCGAGTTCAAGGCGCAGCTCGACGAGCGCACGGCGGACCTCCAGCGGTTGACCGCCGAGTACGCGAACTACCGCAAGCGCGTCGAGCGCGACCGGGAACTCGTCATCAGCAACGCCAAGGCCCAGGTGGCGGGCGAACTCCTGGCGGTCCTGGACGACGTCGAGAGGGCCGCCGCGCACGGCGACCTGACCGGCGCGTTCAAGGCCGTCGCGGACAAGCTCGTCGGCGCGCTCCAGCACACCGGGCTCGAATCGTTCGGCCACGACGGCGAACCCTTCGACCCGTCGGTGCACGAGGCGGTGCAGCACGGCACGTCCCCGGACGTGGCGGGCCCCACCGTGAGCGCCGTCCTGCGGCGCGGC
>DATMCA010001820.1:0-6213 GCA_035559015.1 Umezawaea sp.
CCTTGATCTCGGCGTCGTCGACGATGCGGCCGGCGGCGGTGTCGATGAGGAACATGCGGCCCGGCTCCAGCCGGCCCTTCCGCACCACCGAACCCGGCGGCACGTCCAGCACGCCGACCTCGGAGGCCAGCGCGACGAGCCCGTCCTCGGTGACCCAGTACCGGGCCGGG
Source organism: Umezawaea sp. (assembly GCA_035559015.1). Lineage (GTDB taxonomy): Bacteria > Actinomycetota > Actinomycetes > Mycobacteriales > Pseudonocardiaceae > Umezawaea. Next base: position 171 of record DATMCA010001820.1, read on the forward strand.
CGCAGGCCGTTGCGGTCCAGCACCGCGCCGATGACCGTGCCGTCGGTGAACGACACCAGCGCGGGCCCGTCCCACGGCTCCATGAGGGTGGCGTGGAACTCGTAGAACGCGCGCCGCGCGGGATCCATCTCGGTGTGGTTCTCCCACGCCTCCGGGATCATCATCAGCACCGCGTGCGGCAGCGACCGGCCGCCGAGGTGCAGCATCTCCAGCACCTCGTCGAACGAGGCGGAGTCGCTGGCGCCGCGGGTGATGACCGGGAAGATCCGCGAGAGGTCGCCGTCGATGACGTCGGAGGCGAGCGTCGACTCGCGGGCGTCCATCCAGTTGCGGTTGCCGCGCAGCGTGTTGATCTCGCCGTTGTGCGCCACGTACCGGTACGGGTGCGCGAGCGGCCACGACGGGAACGTGTTGGTGGAGAACCGCGAGTGCACCAGGCCGATGGAGCTGGTGACCCGCTCGTCGGTGAGGTCCGGGAAGAACCGCTCCACCTGGGGCTCGGTCAGCATGCCCTTGTAGACGATCGTCCGGGCGGACAGCGACGGGAAGTACACGTCCGCCGCGTGTTCGGCGCGCTTGCGCACGACGAACGCCAACCGCTCCAACGCCAGCCCCTCGACGGCCGGGTTGCGCGGTGCGACGAACACCTGGGCGAAGTGTGGCATCGTCGTCGCCGCGGTCGGCCCGACGTGCTCGGTGTCGACCGGGAGATCGCGCCACCCGAGGACTTCGGCGTCCTCCTCGGCGGCGATCCGGCCGATCGCGGCGACGACCTCGGCGCGCTCACCGGGGTCCACGGGCAGGAACGCCGTCCCCACGGCGTACCCACCCGCTCCCGGCAGCGCGAAGTCCACGACCTCGCGGTAGAAGTCGTGCGGCACCTGGATCAGGATCCCGGCGCCGTCGCCGGTCTCGGGCTCCGCGCCCCGAGCACCCCGGTGCTCCAGGTTGCGCAGCGCGACGAGCGCCTTGGACACGATGTCGTGGTTGCGGCGTCCGGCCAGGTCGGCGACGAACGCGACTCCGCACGCGTCGTGCTCGAACTGCGGGTCGTACAGACCGGGTGTCGAACTCGGTTGCTGCTTGTGGTGGGTCACAGCCTGCGGCCCTCCCATGGCTAGTAGCTGAACAGGGGCACACGTCGTTCGGGCACACGTCGGTGGCCGGCGCCCAGCACGACGAGGTGTCGAGGGCACGGCCTGCTCGGGTACGGCGAAACGTCGGTTTGCTACCGGTGGTGGTGACCGCACGCCGTTGTGCGGGAGGCACTGCGTGGTGCTCGCGCACTCGGCCGGATGGCGGATCGTGGTGCGCCGTGGTGTTGCGCCGGGGGTGACCCGGTCTTGTGACGATAGTGTGAATTCGCCGTTATGGCTCTAGTCCGTCCAGGGCTCGTGGGAAATCCCACCCCGTGTTGACTTTCTCCCGGTGGTTGGAACGGCCGAACGGGTAGTCCGAACGGGTGTTCTCGCAGGTCGTTCGGGGGTTAGGGCTTGCGGCGCAGGAGATAGGTGTCCATGATCCAGCCCTTTCGCTCCCGCGCTTCGGCGCGGGTGGCGACGATCCGCTCCGCGACCTCGCCGACGGGGCCCGAGATGAGCAGTTCGTCCGGTGTCCCGACGTACGCGCCCCAGTAGACGTGCACGTCCTCGTCGACGCCGGTGAACGAGTTGTGCGCGTCGAGCATGACGACCACGTCGTCCACGTCCTCGGGGAAGCCCTCGGCCAGCCGCCGCCCGGTGGTGATCTGCACGGGCCGCCCGACCCGGTTGAGGCTCGTCCGGTGCTTCGCGACGAGCGCCTGCACGCTGGTGATGCCGGGGATCACCTCGTGGTCGAACTCGACCCGGCCGCGCGCCAGGATGTCCTCGACGATCGCCAGGGTGCTGTCGTAGAGGGAGGGGTCGCCCCACACCAGGAACGCGCCGGTCTGCCCGTCCGCCAGCTCGGTGCGGATCAGCTCCTCGCACACGTCCGCTCGGCGGCGGCGCCAGTCGTGCACGGCCTCGGCGTACGCGGGCGTCGTCCGGTCCCGCTCGGGGTCGCGCGCCTCCACGACCCGGTAGGTCCCGTCCACGTGCCGGTCGAGGATCTCCTGCCGCACGTCCACCAGGTCCTGCTTGACCTCGCCCTTGTCGAGGACGAAGAACACGTCGACCCGGTTCAGCGCCTTGACCGCCTGGATGGTGATGTAGTCGGGGTCGCCCGCGCCGATGCCGATGAGGAGGATCTGCTTCACGGCCCGGAGTCTGCCGGCTCCGAACCCCTCGGCTAGCCCTGCGCGCGGATGGCGCCGCGCACACACCCGGCCGCGGCGGTCAGCAGCAGGGCGGCCAGCACGGCGGGCCAGACGGTCTCGGACGTGATCGCGATGGCGATGTTGGTCAGCCCCGTGAGCGCGAACAAGACCGCGGGCACCAACCACGCCCGGTCGTAACCCTGTGTGACCCGGTATCTCACCGACTGGTCGATCATGGTGCACCTCCTAGCCCTGTGACGCCTGTATCGGCGGCACCCCGAGCCGGGTTACCCACTTCCGGGCGGTTCTACTCCTCATTCCGACGAGCGGTTGTTCTGGCGGGATGGGCGGTCATGCTTTGTCGAGTCTGGGGAAAAGTACTTCTCTCAGTAGCAAAAGGACCGCCGCTGCCAGCGGAATCGCGACTATGGCGCCGATCACGCCGAGGAGCGTCCCTCCAATCAGGACGGCGGCGACCGTGACGACGTCCGGCACCTGGACGACACGTCCCATGACCTTCGGCGCGAGGAGGTAGTTCTCCACCGCCTGGTAAACGATGAAGAACACGGCCGTCGCGATGCCTACGGGGAGTGACACCGTGAGTGCGATCAGGCTCACGACGACCGCCGCGATGGTCGCCCCGACGGCCGGGATGAGGTCGAGGATCATCACGGCGATGGCGAGCAGCAGCGCGTAGGGGATGCCGAACACGAGCAGCCAGACGAACGTCACGGCGCCCGCGATGAGCGAGATCAGCACGTTGCCGAGCACGTAGCCGCCGATGCGGGCGAACATCTGGTCGCCGATCAGGATCGCGCGGGGCCGCCGCGAACTCGGCACGAACCGGTACATCGTGCGGCGGATCGCGGGCAGGTAGCCGAGGAAGTACGCGGTCAGGATCAGCACGATGATCGTGTTCGTCAGGACCCCGAACACCATCCGGCCCGCGCCCAGGATCCCGTTCACCAGGGTCTCCTGGTTCGTGCTGAGCAGCTTCTGCACCCGGTTCTGGAGGTCGAAGCGGGTGTTCAGCTCGGAGAGCCACGTGCCCTTCGACGTCAGCTCGGTCAGGTACTCCGGCGCGCGGGACGCGAACTGCGTCGCCTGGTCGACCAGCGGGGTGATCGCCATGACCAGGAAGCCGACGAACACGGCGACCAGCGTCGCCAGCACGGCCGAGACCGCGGCCGCGCGCGGCCAGGAGCGCTTCGCGAGCCACGACACCGCGGGCTCCAGGCCGACCGCGAGGAAGAACGCCAGTCCGATGAGGACCAGCACGTCCCGCGTCCCCAGCACGAGCTGGGTCAGGGCGTAGGTGACCGCGACCCCCGCCGCGCCCACCATCCCCACGAAGAACGGGGAGCGGCGGTTGAGGGGGCGGCCCGGTCGGCCCAGCGGGCGCTCGTCGCTGCGCATCCGTTCCGCCTCGGCCTCCGCGTCGGCGATCGGCCCCTCGTCGTCTTGCTCGTGCGGTTGCGCCACCAGGTCGTGGTGCGCTTTCGCGGCCTCGCCAGCAGAATCGGACATGTCGCCCGGATGCCCTGGCGACCCGCACAGAAAACCTACAGCGACCTCACAGGGTCCTGCCGGGTTCGGCCGTGAGAGTCGGTGCCATGAGCGGACGCACACCAGACCACGACAGGGGCCTCGCCTTCGACCTGGCGACGCTCAACCGCCGCCGCGCGCTCGCCCTCTTCGGCGGTGCGGGCCTCGCCACCCTCGTCGGCTGCGCGAGCGGGTCGACGGGCCAGGCGACGTCCTCGGCCGCGGCCACCACCACGTCGGCCGCCGCCTCGGCGTCGGCGGCCGCGTGCGCCACCGAGATCCCGGAGGAGACGGCGGGCCCGTACCCCGGTGACGGCTCGAACGGGCCGAACGTCCTGACCGAGAGCGGCATCGTCCGCTCCGACATCCGGTCCGGCTTCGGCAGCGCGTCCGGCACCGCGCAGGGCTTGCCGCTGACCATCACCCTGACCGTGCGGAAGGACTGCGCGGCCTACCGGGGCGCGGCCGTCTACCTGTGGCACTGCGACCGCGACGGCAACTACTCGATGTACTCCAAGGGCGTCACGGACCAGAACTACCTGCGCGGTGTGCAGGAGGCCGACGGCTCCGGGCAGGTCACGTTCACCAGCATCTTCCCGGCCGCCTACGACGGCCGGTGGCCGCACGTCCACTTCGAGGTCTACCCCGACCTGGCCGAGGCCACCAAGGCGGGGGAGCCGGTGAAGACCACGCAGCTCGCGTTCCCGAAGGACGTGTGCGAGACCGTCTACGCCACCGACGGGTACGGCGCGAGCGCGCGGAACCTGGCGTCCACCTCCCTGGAGTCGGACATGGTGTTCCGGGACGGCCACGACACCCAGCTCGCGACCGTGACAGGCGACGTCGCGTCCGGCTACACCGCGAGCCTGGTGGTGGGGCTCTAGCGGCCCCAGAACGCGGCGACCTCGTCGGCGAGGGCGAGACCCTGGAGCCTGCCCGAGCGGGCCACGGGTTCCCTGGTCGTCGGGTCGAGCGGGTTGGGGCCGATCGCGGCCAGGCTCGTCTCGTCGATGCCGACCACCAGCACCTCCGACCCGCCCGCGCGCAACGCCTCCACCTGTGGGCCGAGACCGCTCAGCTCCTCCACCGCCATCGCCTGGAGGACCAGCACGAGGTCGTGGCCCGCGGCGAGGTCGGCGTTCTCCGCGCTGCGGATGCCTCCGTCGACGTACCGGGCGTCGCCGATCGTGACCGGCGGCCAGATCACCGGCACCGCGCAACTCGCGGCCACCGCGTCCACCAGCCCGACCCCGCTGTCGGCGTCGAACACCCGCTCCAGCCCGGTCGCCGCGTCCACCGCCACCAGCCGCAACGGCGTCGCGGGCCACACGTCGACCGGCACCCGCGCGGCGATGACCTCACGCCGACGCTCCTCCGGCACGGTGGGGGCGTCGAGCGCGGACCGCCCGATCCGCCGCCGCGTCCCCACCGGGTCGCCGTCGACGTCGAGCCCGAACAGCTCGGTCAACCGGTCCAGGTCGAAGTCCGCCGCCAGCTCGGGCGTCTGCAAGGCCGGATCGGTCTGCCGGCGCAACAACTCCGCCAACCCGACGCCGCTGGTGATCTGCGCGGCCACCGTCGCTCCGGCCGACGTCCCCACGACCAGGTCCGGACGCGTCACGTCGACCCCACCCTCCGCCAACCCGGCGAGCAACCCGATCTCCCAGGCGATGCCCGCCACCCCACCACCGCCGAGCACCAGTGCGCGTGTCATGCGTCAACGATTACCACTCGACGGGTCGGCGCACAGCGCGCGTGCTTTGATCACCGCGTGGCCCATCCCGGAGAACCCCACCACGACGACCTGGCAGGCAGGCTGAACTGGCTGCGCGCGGGCGTCCTGGGCGCGAACGACGGCATCGTGTCGACGGCAGGTCTGGTGGTCGGCGTCGCGGGCGCGACGACGGACCGGACCGCGATCCTCGCGGCGGGCGTGGCGGGCCTGGTCGCCGGCTCGCTGTCGATGGCGGGCGGCGAGTACGTGTCGGTAAGCACCCAGCGGGACACCGAGCGCGCAGCCCTCGACAAGGAGCGGCAGGAACTGCGGGACATGCCCGCCGAGGAGGAGCGCGAGCTCGCGGGCATCTACGAGCAGCAGGGGCTGTCGGCGGAACTCGCGGCGCAGGTCGCCGCAGAGCTGACCCGCAAGGACGCCTTCCGCGCCCACGCCCAGGCCGAGCTCCAGATCGACCCGGACAACCTGACCAGCCCGTGGCAGGCCGCGTGGGCGTCCCTGGTGTCGTTCGCGCTCGGCGCGCT
>DATMCA010001821.1:0-2973 GCA_035559015.1 Umezawaea sp.
CCGACATCCTGCGCGAGCACCTCGACGGTGCGACGGGGTCGGCGGCCGGGTACCCGCCGCGCGACGCGGCCTCCCTCGCGGCCCGACGCGCGGAGATCGAGCGGGTCGCCCTCGCGTGGCGGTAAACGTGGTGGCCCCGCGACGTGGCCCCGGCCTACGGTCCTGGCCATGGAGTGCTTCGCGGCGATTCGCACGCGCGCCTGAGAGAGATGCGGCACGACCGCCGTCGCCCCGACGTGGCGACGGCGTTGGACCCATGCTCCCGGAAAGGCACCCCATGGACATCCGTCCGCTGAACCCCGCGGATCTGCCCGCTCTGCTCGACCTGACGATCGGCGTCTTCGGCCCCTTCTACGAGAACTCCTTCCGGCCGCTCGTCGGCGACGCGGTGTTCCTCAACCGCCACGGCGACTGGCGGGAGGACTACCGACGCCACCTGGCCCGCGTGCACGACCCGGACAACGGCAGGTTCGCCGCCGTCGCACGGGTCGACGGGCAGGTGGTCGGTTTCGTCGGCTGGGTCGTCGAGGAGGCGGAACGCCACGGCGAGATCGACCTCCTGGCCGTCTCCGCGGCGTCCAGGAGGCTCGGGGTGGGTCGTGCGTTGGCGACGCACGCCTTGGCGCACCTGGCGGAGGCCGCCGTCGACGTGGTCTCCATCGGCACCGGCGGGGACGACTTCCACGCGCCCGCGCGAAGCCTGTACGACTCGCTCGGCTTCACACCGTTCCCGAACGTCAGCTACACCAAGGCGATCTGAGCCACGAGGTGTCCGGGCCGGCGGTGACCACGTCGGCCCGGACGCTCAGGCGCCCGCGACGCTCGCCAGGGTTTCGGCCAGCACCAACGGGTTGAGGTAGTCGCGGTACGAGACGACCAGGCCGTCCCGGACGCGGAGCACGGCGATGATGGTCTGGTGCAGCGGCGCGCCCGTGGGGATCACGGTGCCGTGGGCGTCGTACTCGACGATCACCACCTCCGGGTCGGCGGTCTCGTGGATCACCGTGCCGCGGTACTCCTCGAACCTGACGAGCCCGGCGGCCTGGGCGGCCAGGAACTCACGGATCCGCTCGCGGCCCTCCACCCGGCCGGGGATGCCGGCCGGTCGGTACGGCCACTCGACGTAGCCGTCCGGCGCGATCAGGTTCACGAACGCGTCGGTGTCCTGGGCGAGGCTCGCGCGCAGGACCTGCTCGACGACCTCGCGTGACGTGGCGGTCATGGCCGCCCCCTTTCGTTGAACGCTTGTTGATTGAACAACCGTAGAACGAAATCGGCCGTCGGTCAACGGTCGTAGAATGACCGGGTGACCGAACCGAGCGCCCGCCCGACCAGGGCGCAGCAGCGCCGCCTGAGCGAGGAGCGCATCCTCGCCGCGGCCCGCCGGATGTTCGCCGAACTCGGCTACGACCGGACCACGATCCGCGCCGTGGCGTCGGCGGCCGGTGTCGACGCGGGCCTGGTCATGCACTACTTCGGCAGCAAGGACCTGCTCTTCGCCCGCGCCGCCGAGGTCCCACCGGACGAGGCGCTCACCGGCACCACCGACGAGGTGGTCGAGGCGCTGCTCACGTCGCTGGGCAAGCGCCTGACCGACGAGCCGACGGCGTCCCTGGCGGTGCTGCGCTCGATGGTCACGAACGCCGACGCCGCCGACCGCTACCGGGCCGCGGGCGAACCGCAGCTCAACCAGCTCTCCGAGGCGATCCCCACGCCGGACGCCGACCTGCGCGCGAGCCTGCTCAGCGCGATCGTCCACGGCGTGATCGCGGAGCGGTACCTGCTGCGCCTCACGAACCTCGCGGACGCCTCACCCGAGCAGATCATCGACCTGCTGCGCCCGTGCTTCCAGAGCCTGGCCGCTCCCCCGCCGAACCCCTGACCTGTCAGCGGGCGGGCGGCGTGCCGCCGAGAGCGCCGAGGACCGTGGCGATCTGGAGGGTGGCGCGGGCGGTCACGTCGTCGGTGTCGGTGGCGAGTTCCGGGGCGCCGACCGGGAGGTGGTGGACCTCGTCGAGGATCGCCAGGTAGACCCGCAGGCACCACGAGGGGTTGTCCACGGTGATCGCGCCGGCGGCGTGGAGGCGGGTGAACAGCAGCTCGGCGAGCTGCCGGACCTCGGCGCTCAGGTAGGACTCACGAGCACGCGTTCCGGGGGCCACGACGTCCAGCACGAGTCGGTGGCCGAACTTGACCTCGATGACGAGTTCGGTGACGCGGTGGAGGGCGACCAGCGGCGGGGCGGTCTCGACCCGCGCTTCGCGCAGCGCACGCAGGTAGTGCTCGTCGAGCTGCGCCAGCAGGGCTTCCAGCAGGGCACCGCGGGACGCGAAGCGGCGGTGGACGGTGGCGCGGGCGAGGCCCGCCTCGTCCGCGATGCGCTCCAACGACGCGGTCGGGTCCTCGGCCAGGACGATCCGGGCGGCCTCCAGGATGCGGGCCACGTTGCGCTCGGCGTCGGCTCGAACCGGGCGGCGCGGGGTGAGCGCGCTCATCTGACCTCCATGGTGCGACCAAGCCTAGCGACCGGTGCCGGCAAGGGCATCGGCCTGGCGATCGTGCGCGCCTTCCTCGCGGAGGGCGCGTCCGTCACCGCCGCGTCCCGGCGCGCCACGCCCGAACTGGAGGCCACCGGCCCGACCTTCGTGGCCGCCGACCTGTCCGAGCCCGACGGGCCCCGGCGCGTGGTCGAGGCGGTCCTGGCGGCCGACCCTCGCCTGGACGTGCTGGTCAACAACGCGGGCGGCGGCACCCTGCCGGAAGGCTCCCTCGGCAACGTCCTCGACGGCGGGGCCGAGACCTGGCTGGACGTCGTCGCCCTCAACCTGCACTCCGCCGTGCGGGTCACGCGCGCCGCGCTGCCCGCGTTGATCGAGGCGCGGGGGGGTGTCCCTATGTTGGTTGTCAAGCTGCAATGGAGGCGGGAACGGCCTCGGCGGGGTGCCGGTAGTGGGTGCGGTTGCGCAGCATCGC
>DATMCA010001822.1:0-5341 GCA_035559015.1 Umezawaea sp.
GGATCCGACGGCCGAGAGCGGCACCGAGGTTCAGTTCACGCCGGCCCGGGTGCTGCTGCAGGACTTCACCGGGGTGCCCTGTGTGGTGGATCTGGTCGCGATGCGTGACGCCATGGCCGACCTCGGCGGCGACCCGGGCCGGATCAACCCGCTCATCCCGGCCGAGTTGGTCATCGACCACTCGGTCATCGCCGACGTCTTCGGCCGCCCGGACGCGTTCGAGTCGAACGTGGACCTGGAGTACGAGCGCAACTACGAGCGCTACCAGTTCCTCCGCTGGGGCCAGACGGCGTTCGACGAGTTCAAGGTCGTCCCGCCGGGCACCGGCATCGTGCACCAGGTGAACATCGAGCACCTGGCCCGCGTGATCATGACCCGCAACGGCCAGGCGTACCCCGACACGCTGGTCGGCACCGACTCCCACACGACCATGGTCAACGGCCTGGGCGTGCTGGGCTGGGGCGTCGGCGGCATCGAGGCCGAGGCCGCGATGCTGGGCCAGCCGGTGTCGATGCTGATCCCGCGCGTGGTCGGCTTCAAGCTGCACGGCGAGCTGCCCGCGGGCGCGACCGCCACCGACCTGGTGCTGACGATCACCGAGATGCTCCGCAAGCAGGGCGTCGTCGGCAAGTTCGTCGAGTTCTACGGCAAGGGCGTCGGCGCGGTGCCGCTGGCGAACCGCGCCACCATCGGCAACATGAGCCCGGAGTTCGGCTCCACGGTCGGCATCTTCCCGATCGACGGCGAGACCATCGAGTACCTCAAGCTCACCGGCCGTTCCGCCGAGCAGATCGCGCTCGTCGAGGCGTACGCCAAGGAGCAGGGCCTCTGGCACGACCCGAACTTCGAGGCCGTCTACTCCGAGACCCTGGAGCTGGACCTCGCGACGATCGTCCCGTCCATCGCGGGCCCGAAGCGGCCGCAGGACCGGATCGAGCTGACCAACGGCCGCGAGGCCTTCCGCCAGGCGCTGAAGGCGTACGTGACCCACGGCGACGTGGAGGCGAAGTCGGACGTCGACGACGCCATCGAGGACACCTTCCCGGCCAGCGACCCGATCGCGGTGCACGAGGGCGAGAACGGCAACGGCCGCCCGCACGTGTTCCACTCGGCCGCCGCGGGCGCCGAGGGCCGTCCCAGCAACCCGATCAAGGTGTCGCTCGACGGCGCCGAGTTCGAGCTGGACCACGGCGCCGTGGCCATCGCCGCGATCACGTCGTGCACGAACACGTCCAACCCGTCGGTGATGATCGGCGCGGCGCTGCTGGCCAAGAAGGCCGTCGAGCGCGGCCTGGAGCGCAAGCCGTGGGTCAAGACGACCCTCGCGCCCGGCTCCAAGGTCGTCATGGACTACTACGAGCGCGCGGGCCTCACGCCGTACCTGGAGAAGCTGGGCTTCCACCTGGTCGGCTACGGCTGCACCACGTGCATCGGCAACTCCGGTCCGCTCCAGGACGAGATCTCCGCGGGCATCCAGGAGAACGACCTCGCCGCGGTGTCGGTGCTCTCGGGCAACCGCAACTTCGAGGGCCGGATCAACCCGGACATCAAGATGAACTACCTGGCCAGCCCGCCGCTGGTCGTGGCGTACGCGCTCGCGGGGTCGATGGACAAGGACATCACCACCGAGCCGCTGGGCAACGACCAGGACGGCAAGCCCGTGTACCTCGCGGACATCTGGCCGTCGGCGCAGGAGGTCGCGGAGGTCGTCTCCACGTCCATCACGTCGGACATGTTCACCAAGGACTACGCGGACGTCTTCGCGGGCGACCAGCGCTGGCAGTCGCTGCCGACGCCGACCGGCAAGACGTTCGAGTGGGCCGAGGACTCGACCTACGTGCGGAAGCCCCCGTACTTCGAGGGCATGGAGATGGAGCCGAAGCCGGTCACCGACGTGTCGGGCGCCCGCGTCCTCGCGCTGCTCGGCGACTCGGTCACCACGGACCACATCTCCCCCGCCGGTTCGATCAAGGGCGACTCCCCCGCGGGCAAGTACCTGACCGAGCACGGCGTGGAGCGCAAGGACTTCAACTCCTACGGCTCCCGGCGCGGCAACCACGAGGTGATGATCCGCGGCACGTTCGCGAACATCCGCCTGCGCAACCTGCTCCTCGATGACGTCCAGGGCGGCTTCACCCGCAACTTCCTGGCCGACGACGCGCCGCAGACCACGATCTACGACGCCTCGGCCGCCTACGCTTCCGCAGGCGTTCCGCTGGTCGTGCTGGCGGGCAAGGAGTACGGCTCGGGTTCGTCCCGCGACTGGGCCGCGAAGGGCACGGCCCTGCTGGGCGTGCGCGTCGTGATCGCCGAGTCGTTCGAGCGCATCCACCGCTCCAACCTGATCGGCATGGGCGTCCTGCCGCTCCAGTTCCCGGCGGGCGAGTCCGCCGCGTCCCTGGGCCTGGACGGCACGGAGACGTTCGACGTGTCCGGCGTGACCGTGCTCAACGACGGCTCCACGCCGTCCACCGTGCACGTGGTCGCGACCAAGGGCGACTCGAAGGTGGAGTTCGACGCGGTCGTCCGCATCGACACCCCCGGCGAGGCCGACTACTACCGCAACGGCGGCATCATGCAGTACGTGCTGCGCAAGATGGTCCGCAGCTAGTCGTCCGCTTTCGGCGAAGGCCCGTCCGGTTCCGACCGGACGGGCCTTCGCCCTGTTCTAAGGTCTTGCCGTGCAACGATTTCTGACCGCTCTCGACCGCGCGTTCGCCGATCCGCCCGAGGTCGACCTGTCGGACGGGTGCTCGGCCTGATTCGGCGATGCCGACCTCGCCCTGCTCGGGGGTGATCCGGCGCGCGTCCCGGTGGACCTGGTCAGGAGCGCGCTGCGCAAGTCGGCCGACCACTGGTCGCCCGAGCAGTGGCGAGCGCTCTGGTCCAGGTCGGCGCCGCAGGTGGTCCGGGAGATCCTCGGGGACCGGGGCCGCGGGCTGGTCGACCGGGAACTCGCGTCGCTGGGCAGGAACCAGGCGAACCTGCCCGCGTGGCCCGAACGGCAGCGGACCGCGCTCGACAACGCGCTGGGGGCCGTCCTGGAGGTGGCCGTCACGTACGGCGATCCCGCGCACGAGGTGACCACGTTGTTGGGCGGCTTGGCGTGCGCGCACGACGACCTCGGCCCGTGGCTCGCCCGGCTCGACGCGCTGCGCGGGCCGCAGGCGGACGCGGGTGTCGTCCGGCTCGCGCTCGAATGGACCACCGAACTGCTGTGGGGCGAGGACAAGTGGTTCACCTCGTGGTGGCCCGAGGACCCGTCGGCCGTCGTCCGGGCGTGGGTGTGCTCGACCGCCGTGCGCGACCGCGTGCGGCGCTTCGCGGCGGACCACCCCGGCTGCAAGACGGCGTCGGACACGCTGCTCGCCTACGCCGCGCTCGACCGCGGCGACCGCTCCCCCTGGTACGCCCCGGCATCGGGCGCCACCGGTGGGAGGAACGGGGCCTGCCCGCCGACTACGCCCGGCTGATCCCGGTCTGAGGAGCGCGCACCGCGCGAGGTGGTGCGCGGCCGGGGTCTCCGCACGCGACAAGGGCCGCTCACCTCCGTGGTGAGCGGCCCTTCCGCTGTTCGCGCGACCGCCCGCCTAGCCGGCCGCGGGCAGTTCCAGGCGGGTGAACCGCGGCTGGGTCGCCGACGGCGCGGCGTCGGTCGAGCGCTTGGCCACCGGCGGCTGGGACGAGATGTCCTGGTACAGGTACGCGACACCCCTGCGGTCGCGGAAGGTGATGACCCACGTCCCGTCCCGCAGACCCAGGACGGCCGGGTCGGTCACCGCCTCGTCCAGGCCGACGGCCTGCCAGGTCCGGTAGGACGACCCGCCGGGCGTGACGGTGCCGGTGTTGAACACGAGACCCGACGCGTCCCGCACGGTCACCTCGATGTTGCCCGCAGGCGTGAGCAGTGCGGCGGGAGCGCCCGCCGCCGTGGCACCCGGCAGCGCCGTCCACGTGCCCGCGAAGCCCGACGCGCCCTCGACCTGCGTGTAGACCAGGTCGTCCGTGCGGCGGGCGAACACCTGGAGCTTCCCGTTGGCCAGCGCCACGACGGACGCCGCGCCCACCCAGTTCGACTCGCCCAGGCCGCTCCACGTGCCCAGCGCGCCGTTGGCGAACGTGGCGGTGCGGTACACGCCGCCGCGGTCGAGCGCGACGATCCGCAGCGAGTCGCCGACCCGGACCACCGAGGGGGCCGTGGCGCTGAGGTTGTCGCCGCCCAGCGGGAGCCAGCCCGCGAGGTCGCCGTCAGCGCCGTCCTGCGAACGGACCCACAGGGCGCCCTGGCCTTCGACGCCGAAGCTGACGAGCTTGTCGCCCGCGCCGCGCACGACGGTCGGCGCGGACGCGAGGAAGCCGCCCGCCTGGCCGAGGCCGAACCACGCGCCGCCCTTGGCGACGGTGCGGTTGAAGCGGACCTCGCTGTCCCGGCCCTGCGCGACCACCTGGAGGCGTCCGTCGGCCAGTTCGGCCGCCGACGGGCGGTCGGTGAACTGCTGGTAGCCGGGCATCACCCTGAAGTTGACCGTGCGGATGTCCTTCACGTCGCGCTGCTCGCCGTGCACGAGCGCGCCCGCCGCGTTGACCCAGAAGTGCTGGAGGCTGCCGTCCGCGGACTGGAGGAGCGCCGTGGGCGCGTTCGGCACGGCCGGGACGACCGGGCGTTCCGGCGTGCTCGACGTGGCGAGCGTGCACGTGTTCGGCTGGGCGACGACGTCCCACTCGCGGCCGTTGCCCCAGCCCCAGCCGTTCGCGAGGCGACCCGCGACGCTCCGACCCGCCTGGTCGACGCGGAACCAGGTCAGCTCACCGGGGTTGCCCGTGTCGCCGGTGCCCGAGGTGCGGCTGTAGAGGATGTCCGCGCCCGGCGAGAACACGCCGCTGTAGCGGTTCCACCCGCTGCTGACGAACTTCTCCCGCTGCAACCAGCGCTGCGACGCGGCGTCGTACTGGAAGCGGTACAGGCGACCGTTGTCCAGGCTGGGGTCTCGGGCGTAGAGCACGCCCTCGCCGGCGGCGACGACCAGGTCGTACCTGCCCCAGTCGCCGTCGATCAGGCGGACGTCCCACTTCTTCGCGACGGCGTCGTAGCGCTTCCACCGGAGCTTGAAGTCGTCCTGGACGCTGTAGAAGTCGCCCTTGCTGTCGACGGTGATGCGGTTCTGGAACGACGGGGTGTCCCAGCCGAACCAGCCGGAGTCGATCTTCTCCCACTGGGAGCCCGCGACCTGGTCCCAGTCGGTGCCGTTCCAGCGGAGCCTGCGGACGTCGCCCGCCGGCGTGATGTTGTAGACGACGCCGTCGAGCCCCGGCAGCACGCTGCCCGTCCACCCCGTGCCGA
>DATMCA010001823.1:0-5151 GCA_035559015.1 Umezawaea sp.
GAAACTACGCCTTTAGAGGGAAGCGCCCACTGCTCAGCCACTCGGCCAGGCGCACGGTCGGTGACCGGCACTTTCATGTGCACTGACGAGGAATTCCGCATCAATCGGAACTCGGTGCCGCGCGACATACCACGGTGCGAACGCTCAACTCGGTACCGCGATGTACCACATTCACAATGGCCTCGGTCCGCATTTTTCGGGATAATGCACCGGAATCGAGCGGAGTGCCGACTGTGAATTTCCCAGTATTCACAACGCGCGCCTGAGCACCACAAGTTACCATTGAAATCACCGATGTCGACGCACCGTAGCGAAACCGCATTCACCGGGATGTGCTGGGGGTGCCGCCGGTGCGAGCAGGGCGTTCGGCCAACGGCGCCAGGGAGAACCCGGCGTCGATCCGGTTCGAGGGAGGGCGGTCCGGCCGCGGCCCCTGGAACGGAAATGAGCGCCGACCTCAGACCAGGTCCCGCGCTCACTTCCTCCTTCGGCACCGCAACGCCGGAACTTGACCGATTCCTCCGCGGTTCACCCGATCGGCTCAACCCGCCGTCGGTTTCACGTCCCGGCGGAGATCCTGGCCAGGCGTTCGGGGTTCGTCCAGCGCACGTCGGTCGCCCAGCCGGCCTTCTCGAAGATCCGGATCACCCCGGCCGAGATGTCGACCTGGCCGCGCAGCACGCCGTGCCGCGCGCAGGTCGGGTCGGCGTGGTGGGAGTTGTGCCAGGACTCCCCCATCGACAGGATCGCCAGCGGCCAGAAGTTCGCCGCCTTGTCGCGCGAGGTGAACGGCCTGCTGCCGATGAGGTGGCAGATCGAGTTGATCGACCAGGTCACGTGGTGCAGGAACGAGACCCGCACGAGGCTCGCCCAGAAGAACGCGGTCAGAGCACCCCACCAGGACCACGAGATCAGTCCGCCGAGCAGCGGGGGCAGGCCGAGGCTCAGCCCGAGCCACAGCGCGGACAGCCGGTCGACCGCGCGGATGTCCTTGTCCGCCAGCAGGTCGGGGGCGAACCGTTCGGCGTTCGTGCTGACGCGCTCGAACAACCAGCCCATGTGCGCGTGCCAGAAGCCCTTGGCCAGTCCGGCGGGGCCGGTGCCGTACGCCCACGGCGAGTGCGGGTCGCCTTCCCGGTCGGAGAACGCGTGGTGCCTGCGGTGGTCGGCGACCCACGAGATCACCGGCCCCTGCGCGGCCATGCCGCCGGCGATCGCCAGCGCGATCCGCAGACCCCGGTTCGCCTTGAACGCGCGGTGGGTGAAGTAGCGGTGGTAGCCGACCGTCACCCCGAGGCACGCCGCCACGTAGAACACCGCGGCCAGGACGAGGTCGGTCCACCCGAGCCCCCACCCCCAGGCGACCGGGACCGCCGCGACCAGCGCGGCGAACGGGATGAGGACGAAGGTCTTGACCAGGATCTGCTCACCCGTGGACCGGCCGGGCAGGGTCATCGGCCGCGGAGGCGCGCCGGTTGTGGTCGTGGCCATCGATAACCGTCCAATCAGGACAGAATGCGCGTTTCCCCTCCTCCGAACGGTACGCACGACGGCGTGCCGCGGGCTGAATTCGCGCGGAACTCCAAGCGCCCACTCGACTTCGGACGACCCAACGGCACCCCGCTTCCACGTCCCGTTCACGCTCCGGCCAACCGCGGTTCGCGACGGACGACCGCCGAACTCCCTAGGGTGATCACGAACGCGGTTCGCCGCCGCCGTGGTCATCCTTCCCACCGACCAGAAGGACTCCCCCTGTGAAGAGGACCCTGGGCACCACCATCGCCACCGCCGTCGCGGTCACGGCGCTGGCCGTCGGCGTCCCGGCCACGGCCGTCGCGGCTCCGGAACCCGGCGGCCAGGTCTCGGCGCTCGCCCTGCCGTCGTACGAGACGTGGATCACCGACGTGACGGCGGTGTCCGGCACCGCCGCGTCGTACCTGCGCACCCGGCTGCCCGACCCGACCACCCGGACCGCGATCGTCCTGGACATCGACAACACCGCGCTCCAGACCACCTACCGCCCCGCGATCACCACGCCCGCGACGGACCCGGTGCTCGCCGTCGCGCGGCAGGCCGCGGCGTCCGGTGCGGCGGTCTTCTTCGTCACGGCCCGGCCCGAGGTCCTGGGCTGGCCGACCGAGGGGAACCTGAAGGCCGTCGGCTACCCCGTGACCGGCCTGTACCTGCGGCCGTGGTTCAACTTCGACCCGGACGAGAAGCTGAAGACCGACGCGCGGACGGCCATCGAGCGCCAGGGCTACCGGATCGTGGCCAACATCGGCAACAACGACAGCGACCTCGTGGGCGGGCACGCCGACCGGACGTTCAAGCTGCCCGACTACGACAAGCAGCTCCCCTGACGTCCGATCCACTCGGAAGCGCTTCGGATCAGTTCGAACGTTGACAGTTAGAACTCGAACAGTTAGCTTTCTAAGCATGGACGCACCGAAGGCGACGAGCAACGTCGATCTGGTCCGCTGGATCGTCTGGGCCCAGCGGAAGGCGGGCGAGGACTGGATCAGGGAGCGCGAGCTCAGCCACGAGCAGAGCTTCGTGCTCGGCTACCTGGTCCAGAACCCCGGTGCGATCCAGCGCGACGTCGCGCGGACGACCCGGACGAGCCCCGCGAGCGTCTCCAGCCTGCTCCAGGGGCTGGAGCGCCGCGGGCTCGTCGAGCGCCGCGCGGAGGGCGGCGACGTGCGCAGCAAGCGCGTGTACGCGACGGCGGCCGGGGTCGAGCTGATCGCCGGGTTCGACACGGCGATGGCCGCGGCCGAGGAGACGATCCTGGCCCCGCTGGACCAGGCCGAGCGGGCCACCCTGCACGCGCTGCTCACGAAGATCACCGCGGAACTCCCGCGACCAACTCGGTAACACCACCCGCGTTCCCCACGTGCCGACCTCCGTCGGCGCGCGATCCACCATGCCCTACAGAAGGAGCCATCATGCGCACTCCCGTCACGATCATCGGTGCCGGACTCGGCGGCCTCACCCTGGCCCGCGTCCTGCACGTCCACGGCATCCCGTCCACGGTCTACGAGGCGGAGGCCTCCCCTACGGCACGCGCCCAGGGTGGGATGCTCGACATCCACGACGACAACGGCCGGCCCGCCCTCGAAGCCGCCGGTCTGACCGACGAGTTCCGCGCCCTGGTCCTGGAAGGTCGTCAGGCGATCCGGGTCCTGGACCGCGACGGCGCGGTCCTGTTCGAGCAACCCGACGACGGCACGGGCGGACGTCCCGAGGTGCAACGCGGTGCCCTGCGGCAGGTCCTGCTCGACTCGCTCCCCGAGGGCACCGTCCGGTGGGGTCACAAGGTCGACGACGTCCGTGCCCTCGGCGAAGGCCGGCACGAGGTGACCTTCACCGACGGCACCAGCGTCGTCACGAGCCTGCTGGTCGGCGCGGACGGCGCGTGGTCGCGGGTCCGGCCGCTGCTGTCCGACGCCGTGCCCGAGTACATCGGCAGGTCGTTCGTCGAGACGTACCTGTTCGACGGCGACACCCGCCACCCGGCCGCCGCGAAGGCGGTAGGCGGCGGCTCGCTGTTCGCCCTCGCGCCGGGCAAGGGGATCCAGGCCCACCGCGAGAGCGGCGACACCCTGCACACCTACGTGGCGCTCACCGAGTCGCGGGACTGGTTCGCCGCCGTCGACTTCACCGATCCCGACGCCGCCACCGCGCGGATCGCGCGCGAGTTCGACGGCTGGGCCCCGGAACTCACCGCGCTGATCACCGAGAGCGACACCGCCCCGGTCCTCCGCGTCCTCAACAGCCTCCCGGTCGGACACCGGTGGGAGCGCGTGCCGGGCGTGACCCTGATCGGCGACGCCGCCCACCTCTCGGCCCCCAACGGCGAGGGCGCCAACCTGGCCATGTACGACGGCGCCGAACTCGGCAAAGCCCTCGCCGCCCACCCCGACGACGTCGAAACCGCCCTCGCCGAATATGAACTGGCCATGTTCCCGCGCAGCACCGAAGCCGCCACCGACGGCGACCACCTGCACGAGTTCCTCTTCGGCGACAACGCACCCCACAGCCTGGTCGCCGCGTTCCTGGACGAGCAGCAGTCGCCCTGAGCCAAACGTCGGTGATCTCCGGCTGGCTGGAGGGTTTCGGCTCCTAGGATCGCGCGGAACGATTCCGGAACCGCTCCACGTGCAAGGTCTCCGCGCGAAGCAACCCCGTCTCGATCTCCACGGGGTACGCGGTGTCACGCTTGTCGATCACCGCGGGCGTCACGGTCCAAGCTGCGACGGTGCGGTCCTCGTTGCCTTCGCCGACCGCACTCGCCAGGTCGTACAGGTAGGAGGCACCGAACTGCTCGAACAACACCAGTGAGCAGGCCGGGTACCGCCGTTCATATCGCTGAGCCATCGCGTCGAACAGGGCCGAGCCGACAACTTCGGCGGACAACGGCTTTGCCAGGTCGCGCACGATCGCCTCGTAGTCGACCGACAGTCCAACCATTCCGACATCACCACCGAACCTCCGGTCCACGGAGTATTCCGACAGAGCTGAAATAACGTGGACACGAGCCATGGCTTTGATCGCATGCGTAGTCGCACGTGTGCAACATCGCGTTACGTCGATCGCGGTACGCGCGTCCGCACGAAGCGTTCCACCTCCGATGCGTACATCTGTTCCTATCCGGGTGTACGGTCGTCCGCATGGCACCACCCGAACCGCCGGAGGGCGGGCGGCGACCCCGCAGGCACGATCCGGACCGCAAGGAGCGCATCCTCGACGCGACGCTGGACGTCCTGGTGGATCAGGGGGTGGTCGGGATCACGCACCGGTACGTCGCCGCTCGCGCCGACGTACCGCTCGGTTCCGTCACCTACCACTTCGCCAGCCTGGCCGAGCTCCAGGCCCAGGCGTTCGGCCACTTCGTCGAGCGGCAGTCCGCGGCCTTCGAGGCGCTGTTCGACGGCGTCGGGACTCGCGAGGAGTTCGTCGAGGTGCTGGTGGACCTCGTCCACGCGAGCCCCGCCCGGCACCGCAGCGCGGTCCTGGGCTTCGAACTGCACCTCGCGGCGCTGCGCAACCCGGACCTGCGCGCGCTGGCGGCGTCGTGGACGAGCGCGAGCCAGGAGGTGCTGGCCCGCTTCCCCGGTCCGGACGACGCCGCACGCCTGGACGCCCTCCTCG
>DATMCA010001824.1:0-17882 GCA_035559015.1 Umezawaea sp.
ACCATCCGCCCGCAGAGGTTTCCCGAACCCCCTCCCCGGCCCACCAAGATCAACCGCCCAGCCCGTGAAACATACGCACGGTCGCACCCCTCCGGACATCGGCGCGTTACCAGCGCGTTAACCAGATCAGGTCTCATCGCAGCCACGGTCGGCGTGGCGCGCGGCAATCGAGCGAATCCGTCCCCGATGATCACGATGGCAGGTCGAATGGCCGTGGACACACCGCCCGCGCGGGCACAGAGTTGGACGCGCCGGGGTGTGCGGGCCCACCGGAATGGGTACGGACAGTTGTAGTAGTCCCCGGTGATGACCTGCCACATCGAGCAAGGCAGACTGAACGGGCCCGCGGTTCTGCCGCGCGAAACACGGCGAGAGGGCGTAGCCGATGAGTGGACGACTCGGCATCGATGATGTTTCCCCTGAGGTGAGCGGTGGCCGGTATCCGGCCAAAGCCGTGACGGGGGAACACATTCCGGTTGAAGCGACGGTTTGGCGCGAGGGGCACGACGCCATCGCGGCCACCGTTGCTTGGCGCGGACCGAAAGATCGCATCGCGCGGCAGACCAGGATGGCGCCGCACGGTGTCGGGCTGGACCGGTTCGCCACCGTGATCGTTCCGGATGCCGAGGGCTCGTGGACGTTCCGCGTCGACGCCTGGAGCGATCCGTGGGCGACGTGGCGGCACGCCGTCGAGGCCAAGATCGGCGCGGGGCAGGGCGCGGGTGAGTTGGCGAACGACCTGGAGAGCGGCGCGCTGCTGCTGGACCGGGTGTCGCGCCGACCGGATCGACGCAAGGACAGGCCGCTGCTGGCGAACGCGGCGGCGTCCCTGCGGGACGAGAACCGGCCCGTTTCGGAGCGGGTGGCGCCAGCGCTGGCGTCGGACGTGCACAGGATCATGACCGAGTTCCCGGTGCGGGAACTGGTCACCAAGGGCAAGACGTACAAGCTGTGGGTCGACCGGAAGAAGGCCGCGTTCGGGTCCTGGTACGAGTTCTTCCCGCGCTCGACCGGCGGCTGGGACGAGCACGGGAACCCGGTGCACGGCACGTTCGCGACCGCGACCAAGGAGCTGGACCGGGTCGCCGCGATGGGGTTCGACGTCGCCTACCTGCCGCCGATCCACCCGGTCGGCCGGGTCAACCGCAAGGGCCCCAACAACACCCTGGTCGCCGACGAGAACGACGTCGGCTCGCCGTGGGCGATCGGCGCGGACGAGGGCGGGCACGACGCGATCGCGCCGCAACTCGGCACGATCGAGGACTTCGACCGGTTCGTGGCGCGCGCCGAAGAGCTGAACATCGAGGTCGCGCTCGACCTGGCGCTCCAGTGCGCACCGGACCACCCGTGGGTCCTCAAGGCGCCGGAGTGGTTCACCACCCGGCCGGACGGCACGATCGCGTACGCCGAGAACCCGCCGAAGAAGTACCAGGACATCTACCCGGTCAACTTCGACAACGACCCCAAGGGCATCTACCACGAGGTGCTGCGCGTCGTCCTGCACTGGGTCGACCACGGGGTGCGGATCTTCCGGGTCGACAACCCGCACACCAAGCCACCGGACTTCTGGGCGTGGCTCATCTGGGCCGTGAAGGACAAGCACCCGGACGTGCTGTTCCTGGCCGAGGCGTTCACCCGGCCCGCGCGGCTCTACGGGCTGGCGAAGCTCGGCTTCACCCAGTCCTATACCTACTTCACCTGGCGCACGAGCAAGCAGGAGCTGACCGAGTTCGGCGTCGAGCAGGTCGAGCGCTGGGACGAGGCTAGGCCGAACCTGTTCGTCAACACCCCGGACATCCTCCACGAATCGCTCCAGCACGGCGGTCCCGGCATGTTCGCGCTGCGCGCGGCGCTGGCCGCCACGCTGGCGCCGACGTGGGGCGTGTACTCGGGTTACGAGCTGTTCGAGCACGAGGCCGTGAAGCCCGGCAGCGAGGAATACCTCGACTCCGAGAAGTACCAGTTGCGGCCACGCGACTACGCGGGCGCCCTGACCGAGGGCCGCTCGCTGGAACCCTGGCTGCGCAAGCTGAACGCGGCCCGCCGGGCACACCCGGCTTTGCAGCAGATGCGCACACTCAGGTTCCACCACATCGACAACGACGCCCTCATCGCCTACTCCAAACAGGATCCGGCAACCGGCGACACCGTCGTGACTGTGGTGAGCTTGGACCCGACGGACCCCCAGGCCGGAACGCTCTGGCTCGATCTCCCCTCGCTCGGTTTCGACTGGCACGAGCGGCTGATCGCGCACGACGAGGTCACCGGCGAGACGTGGGACTGGGGCCAGGCGAACTACGTCCGGCTGGAACCGTGGCGCGCCGTCGCCCACGTCGTGGGGCTCCAGCGCCGGTTCTCCTGAGCCCATCAGGAACTTGAGGACCCCTGCGTGCACCAGGTACGCAGGGGATGGTCGACGTACCCGCTGGAAGGTGGGACGAGGTGGAGATCATGGAAGATTCCCGACCCGACGCAGCCCTGGGGCTGGAGGGTGTGCCGCACACCGGTGAGGCGATCACCGCTGACGGGCTGCTCGTGGAGCCCCAGGCCGAGGACTTCCAGCACGCGAAACAGGCGCCGCGGAACCCGGACTGGTTCAAGGGCGCGGTGTTCTACGAGGTGCTGGTGCGCGCCTTCACCGACTCGAACGGTGACGGCACCGGCGACCTGCGCGGTCTGGCCAGCAGGCTGGACTACCTGGAGTGGCTCGGCATCGACTGCCTGTGGCTGCCGCCGTTCTACGCCTCCCCGTTGCGCGACGGGGGTTATGACATCAGCGACTTCCGCGCGGTGCTGCCGGAGTTCGGCAACATCGAGGACTTCGTGTACCTGCTCGACGAGGCCCACCGCCGCGGCATCCGCGTGATCACCGACCTCGTGCTCAACCACACCTCGGACGCGCACCCGTGGTTCCAGCAGTCGCGCATGGACCCGGACGGCCCGTACGGCGACTACTACGTGTGGAGCGACGACGACTCGCGGTACGCCGACGCGCGGATCATCTTCGTCGACACCGAGGAGTCCAACTGGACGTACGACCCGGTGCGCGGGCAGTTCTACTGGCACCGGTTCTTCGCCCACCAGCCCGACCTGAACTTCGAGAACAACGACGTCCAGGAAGCGATGCTGGACACGCTGCGGTTCTGGCTGGACCTCGGCATCGACGGCTTCCGGCTCGACGCGGTGCCCTACCTCTTCGAGGAGGAGGGCACGAACTGCGAGAACCTGCCGCGCACGCACGACTTCCTCAAGCGGTGCCGCAAGGTGGTCGACGACGAGTACCCCGGCCGCATCCTGCTGGCCGAGGCGAACCAGTGGCCGTCGGACGTGGTCGAGTACTTCGGCGACCCGGAGGTCGGCGGCGACGAGTGCCACATGGCGTTCCACTTCCCGCTGATGCCGCGGATCTTCATGGCGGTGCGGCGCGAGTCGCGCTTCCCGATCTCGGAGATCCTGGCGCAGACGCCGGAGATCCCCACGGGTACCCAGTGGGGCATCTTCCTGCGCAACCATGACGAGCTGACGCTCGAAATGGTGACCGACGAAGAGCGCGACTACATGTACACGGAGTACGCCAAGGACCCGCGGATGAAGGCCAACATCGGCATCCGCCGACGGCTGGCCCCGCTGCTGGAGAACGACCGCAACCAGCAGGAGCTGTTCACGGCGATGCTGCTGTCGCTGCCCGGCTCGCCCGTCCTGTACTACGGCGACGAGATCGGCATGGGCGACAACATCTGGCTGGGCGACCGCGACGCGGTCCGCACGCCGATGCAGTGGACCCCGGACCGCAACGCCGGGTTCTCCAGCTGCGACCCCGGCCGGATCTACCTGCCGGTGATCATGGACCCGATCTACGGCTACCAGGCGCTCAACGTGGAGGCGCAGCTCAACAGCGCGTCCTCGCTGTTGAACTGGACGCGTCGGATGATCGAGGTGCGCAAGCAGCACCACGCGCTGGCGGAGGGCACGTTCATCGACCTCGGCGGGTCGAACCCGAGCGTGCTCGCGTACAAGCGGCGCTGGACGCGACCGGACGGGCACGAGGACATCGTGCTGTGCGTCAACAACCTGTCGCGGTTCCCCCAGCCCGTGGAACTGGACCTGTCCGAGCACCGGGGCACCACCCCGGTGGAGCTGACCGGCGGGGTGCACTTCCCGCAGGTCGGTGAACTGCCGTACCTGCTCACGCTGCCCGGACACGGTTTCTACTGGTTCCAGCTGGCCACCGTGGGCGACGACGGCGAATCGAGGTGAGCGACGTGACCGAACCACGGGACCTGGTCGAGAAGCTGCTGACGGAGCTGCCGGGCTGGCTGCCCGCGCAGCGCTGGTTCGCGGGCAAGGACCGGCTGGTGGGCTCGGTCCGTCCACTCCGGACGACCGCGCTGCTCGACGAACCGCTGCTGCTGCACGTGGTCGTGGAGGTCGAGCAGGCCGACCGCGTCGAGGCCTACCAACTGCTGGTGACGGACCGGGACGAGTCGTACGAGGCGGCGGGCGACGGTGAGCTGACCGGGCACCTGCTGGACCTGATGGTCGAGGGCCGCGAGGTCGACGGGCTCAGCTTCGAGCACGAGCCGGACGCCGAGCTGACCGGCGGACTGCGCGGGCGGCCCATCACGTCCGAGCAGAGCAACACGTCGATCATCTTCGGCAGCCAGTACATCCTCAAGCTGTTCCGGAAGCTCTCGTACGGGCCGAACCCGGACCTGGTGCTGCACCGGGCGCTGCGCAAGGTCGGCTGCGAGCACATCGCGCAGCCGCTCGGCTCGATCACCGGCGACCTGAACGGCGAGCAGGTCACGATCGGCATGCTCCAGCAGTTCCTGCCGGACGCGGTCGACGGCTGGGCGATGGCGACGACCAGCGTGCGCGACCTGATGGCCGACTCGGAAGCCCAGCACGCCGACCAGGCGGGTGGCGACTTCGCCGCCGAGGCCAACCGGCTCGGGCAGGCCGTGGCGACCGTGCACGCCGACCTGGAGCGGGCGCTCGGGCAGCAGGACGCGGACGACGACGACATCACCGCGACCGTGCGGGCGATGAACACCAGGCTCGACCGGGTGGCCGAGATGGTCCCGGCGCTCGACCCGTTCGTCCCGGCGCTGCGCGAGGCGTTCGACAAGGCCCTCGACGGCCAGAGCGCGATCGTCGTGCAGAACATCCACGGCGACCTGCACCTCGGCCAGGTCCTCCGCACGGTGAACGGCTGGCTGCTGATCGACTTCGAGGGCGAGCCCGCCGCGCCCGCCGCGGAACGGGCGGCGCTCAAGTCGCCGTTGCGCGACGTGGCCGGAATGCTGCGATCCTTCGACTACGCGGCGCACCAGATGCTCGTCGGGCAGGACGAGGACCCCCTGCTCACGGAGCGGGCGCTGGAGTGGGCGCAGCGCAACCGCGCGGCCTTCTGCGAGGGCTACGCGGAAGCGGCGGCGGAGTCGGTCGGCGACCCGCGGCGGCACGGGGAGCTGCTGAGGGCGTTCGAGCTGGACAAAGCGGTCTACGAGGTCGCATATGAGTACGCGAACAGGCCGGAGTGGTTGACGGTTCCCCTGTCGTCGATCGCCCGGATCACCGGAGAAGGAGCGTGACGGCATCGTGAACGCCAAACCGGCCGATCTTCCCGACGCCGCACCACCGCCGAGCGACGTGGACCGGCTGCTGGCCGGAGCGCACCACGATCCGCACTCGGTGCTGGGCGTGCACCACGTCGGCGACGGCGTCGTGGCCCGTGCACTGCGACCGGGCGCCAAGTCCGTCGCGGTCGTCGCGGGCGACCGGAAGTGGGACCTCCCGCGGGTGGTCGACAACCTGTTCGCGGGCAGGCTCCCCGACCACCCCGGCGACTACCGGTTGGAGATCGACTACGACGGCGACACCGTCACGGTCGACGACCCGTACCGCTGGCTGCCGACCGTGGGCGAACTGGACCTGCACCTGATCGGCGAGGGACGCCACGAACGGCTGTGGGACGTCCTCGGCGCCCACCGCCGCGGCTACGACACACCGTCCGGCCGCGTCGAGGGCACCTCGTTCGCCGTCTGGGCCCCCACCGCTCGCGGTGTGCGCGTGATCGGCGACTTCGACGGCTGGGACGGCCGCGCGAACCCGATGCGCTCGCTGGGCTCGTCCGGCGTCTGGGAGGTCTTCATCCCCGGCATCCCGGTCGGCACCAAGTACAAGTTCCGGATCCTCGGCGCGGACGGCGCGTGGCACGAGAAGGCCGACCCGATGGCGTTCGGCACCGAGGTGCCGCCGCAGACCGCGTCCGTCGTCACGGTGTCGGACTACGAGTGGGGCGACCTGGAGTGGGAGACCAGGCGCGAGGCCACCACGTGGATCAACGCGCCGGTCAGCACCTACGAGGTCCACCTCGGCTCCTGGCGCCCCGGCCTCAGCTACCGCGAACTCGCGGTGCAGCTGGCCGACTACGTCGTCGAGACCGGCTTCACCCACGTCGAACTGCTGCCCGTCGCCGAGCACCCGTTCGGCGGCTCGTGGGGCTACCAGGTCACGTCGTACTACGCGCCGACGTCCCGCTTCGGGTCGCCGGACGACTTCCGGTTCTTCGTCGACACGCTGCACCAGCGCGGCATCGGCGTGATCGTGGACTGGGTGCCCGCCCACTTCCCGAAGGACAGCTGGGCACTGGCGAAGTTCGACGGCACGGCGCTGTACGAGCACGCCGACCCCCGCCGCGGTGAGCAGCCGGACTGGGGCACGCTCGTGTTCGACTTCGGTCGCAACGAGGTGCGCAACTTCCTGGTCGCGAACGCCCTGTACTGGATCGAGGAGTTCCACCTCGACGGCCTGCGGGTCGACGCCGTGGCCTCGATGCTGTACCTGGACTACTCGCGCAAGGAAGGGCAGTGGCTGCCCAACCAGTACGGCGGTCGGGAGAACCTCGACGCGGTGCGGTTCCTCCAGGAGCTGAACGCGACGGTCTACCGGCGCCACCCCGGCGTGATGATGATCGCCGAGGAGTCGACGGCGTGGCCGGGTGTTTCGCGGCCGACGCACCTCGGCGGGTTGGGGTTCGGGTTCAAGTGGAACATGGGGTGGATGCACGACACGCTCCACTACCTGAGCCGGGAGCCGATCCACCGGGCGTTCCACCACAACGAGATCACGTTCTCATTGGTGTACGCGTGGAGTGAGAACTTCGTGCTGCCGTTGTCGCACGACGAAGTGGTGCACGGCAAGGGGTCCTTGTGGCAGAGGATGCCGGGGGACGATTGGAACAAGGCTGCTGGGCTTCGGTCGTTGCTCGCGTTCATGTGGGCGCATCCGGGGAAGCAGCTCTTGTTCATGGGTGGGGAGTTCGGGCAGCCTGAGGAGTGGTCCGAGTCGAAGTCCCTGGATTGGCACCTGTTGGATGCGCCGTTGCACGGTGGGGTCCGGACGTTGCTCGGGGATTTGAATCGGGTCTATCGGGATTCGCCGGCTTTGTACAGTGCGGATAATCGGCCCGAGGGGTTCTCTTGGATCGATGCGAATGACTCGGCTGGGAATGTGTTGTCGTTTGTGCGGATTGGGGAGGATGGGTCGCACTTGGTTTGCGTTGCCAACTTCTCCGGGCAGCCGCATCATGATTATCGGGTGGGGTTGCCGTCTGCTGGGCGGTGGAGGGAAGTGGTGAACACCGACTCCGTTGTTTATGGGGGGTCGGGGGTTGGGAACCTGGGCTGTGGAGGCTGAGGGGCATCCTTGGCATGGGAGGGAGGCTTCTGCTGTGTTGCAGTTGCCGCCGGCTGGGGTGCTTTGGTTGGCTCCTGAGGGGGAGCGGGTTGAGGTTGAGGATTCTGTTTGAGGTGTGAGGTAGGGAGAGCGGTCACCCCCGTGCGGGGGTGGCCGTTTTTTCTGCGGGTGGGGATTCCGGCGGGATGTGTCCGATTTGACTTGGGGCCCCTAGATTTGCCCCTTCGTCGGGCTAAAAAGGGCAGGAGTGAAGCCCGCAGCCCGACTAATTTTAAGGGGCAAATCCCCCAAGTAAAATCGGACACGCTTTAGGGCCCGGTTCGTCTGCCTGTCGGATGGCAGGGGGTTGGAACCTCAATTGGTCTTGAACTTGAAATTTGCCTTGGTCAAGTGGTTAGCGGTATCCCTTGTCTCCGGCTGGTTTTCCTGCGTCTTGCACTTCGACCACGTAGCGCCAGGCGTCTGGTTGGGTGCCGTCTGTGTCTGTGTGTCCGTAGATGTGTGCCAGTTGGCCGCTCGATACTGTTTTGCCGTTCCACCTTGCTCGGTTTGGGTCTGCTGCGAGTTTGGCCACTCCCCGTGCCACGTATGTGGGTGACTCGGAGATGCAGAAGTGTGGTTGGACCTTGGTTGCGTCTCGCCAGTTCTGTTCGGTTACCTGGTAGGCGTCCAGCATCTTCTCCGAGCGTAGCCAGCCCGGGGTGACGGCGGTGGCCGTGGCGTCGTGGGGTGGTAGTTCGACGCTTTGGGCCAGCGTCATGCGGCCTACGGCCGCTTTGACCAGGTCGTAGAAGAAGCCTGCTTGTTGGCGGTAGGCGAGGTTGTACTCGGTTGTGCCGTCGGTCATCTCGATGACCAGGCCGCCGGGGTTCTTGATCAGCAGTGGGATGGCGTGGTGGCTGGTGATGGCGTGGGTGTCGATGCCCAGGTGGAGCATTCGCAGGCCGGCCTCCAGTCGGTGTTGCCACAGGGGTTTGCCGAAGTCTGCGTACTGGTCGCCGCCGAAGATGTCGTTGACCAGGACGTCGAGGCGGCCGTGGTCGTGGTCGATGCGGGTGATCAGGTCGTGGACCTCGGCGCTCTCCAGGTGGTCCACGCGCAGGGCTGCGCCCTGCCCGACCTCCTGGATTTGGTCGCCGGTGTCGTCGATGGTTTCCGGGCGGTCCAGTTCCGAGCGGCCGGTGGCTCGGCTGCTGCGGCCGGTGGCGTAGACGAAGGCGCCCGCGCGGGCCAGTTCTACGGCGATTGCTCTGCCCGCACCTCTGGTCGCGCCCGCGACCAGGGCTACCTTGCCGCTCAAAGGTGTGTCCATCGGGTCAGCTTGCCCGTGGGCCGTGGGGTGTGCCAGTGGCGCTCCAGTGGATTTCCACTGGTCCACTGTGGACTTCAGCGCAGTTCCACCAGGCGGTCCAGTACCTGAGCGAGGGTGCCTTCGGCTTCCCAGACCGCGCAGGGGCGGTTCTCCACAACGGACTGGCGGATCAGTCTCGCGGCCTGGGCATCCGTATCCGAGCGGACGCGGAGGATGTCCAACCAAAGACCGTTCTCGCTGAAGTAGACGAGTTCGTCGACGTCGTGCGGTGGGTCCGGCGAGCGCTTGAGCTGCATCCGCCAGCCCCGCACCTCGCAGAGGTGCTGGAGGCGCCCGATCTGGGCGAGTTGACCTAGGGTCAGCATCACGGCGGAGCCCGTTCCGGTTGGGGACTCGCGCTGGACGGAGTGGGCGTGCACCGTCCGCGAGGTCGACGTGTCCACCGAAGTCTTCGCGAGTGGACGGACAACGAATACCACCCCACGAGGATTTGTCCAGTTCTCGCCCAAAGATCGGGAACCTGTCGACAGGATCCGCTCCCATGGGGTAGCGGCGGGCGGGTGCTGGTGCGCAAAACTGCGGAATGGCTTGATAACACCTTTAGACCAATTCGATATCGACGGGTCACTATTGCATCAACCGGGTGAAGTCGAACGTCATTCAGGGCGATATCACGTCCGATGTGCAGACGTTTGGAACGGGTTCTGATTACATAGCCGATCTCGACGATCACAGCCTGTCGGGATCGGGCGCTTGCGACATAGCAGCAGGCAGGAGCCTTGGTCTTGATCTTGCTGCAATTGTCGGAACCGCATTCGCCCGCTCACCGAATCGGGATGACCCGTGTTCCTGACCAAGCTCGACATCAACACCGGATCGCGCGAGTTCCGTCGCGACCACGCCAACATCCACGACATGCACCGGACGGTGATGTCGGCGTTCCCGAACATCACCGAGGCGACGCCCGCGCGCCAGGCGCACGCCGTGCTGTGGCGCCTGGACAGCACGAATGACGGATTTGTCCAGTACGTGCAGAGCCGCACGGAACCGGACTGGGGAGTGCTGCCGGAGGGCCACCTGACGGCACCTCCGGAGGTGCGGCCGCTGCGGCCGGTGCTGGACGCGGTGGTGCCGGGGCGGCGGTTGGCGTTCCGGATCGTCGCCAACCCGACCTGGTGCGAGGCCAAGTCGCGCAAGCGGTTGGTGCACCGGGAGCCCGAGCGGCAGGTGGAGTGGTTGATGCGCAAGGGGAAGCAGCACGGGTTCGTGATCCCCACCGCCGGCGAGGAGCCCGACGTGGCGCCGTCGCCGATCCCCACGCTGGTCGGTCGCAAGAACGCCGCCACGAAGATCACCGTCGAAGCCGTGCGGTTCGACGGGCACCTCGTGGTGACGGACCCGGAGGCGTTCACGTCGGCGGTCGTCGGGGGGATCGGCCGGGCCAAGGCCTACGGGTGCGGACTGATCAGTCTGGAGCCCGTGCCGGACGAGTGAGGGCGGAAGTCCTTGCACGGCCGGGTTTCCGGCGGACCGAGCGGTCTAGCGGTCCGGCAGCGCGATCCACTCGGCCCACGTCAGGTCGCGGCCGACGTGGCATGGGTCGGTGAAGGGCCACGCCTTCGCGATCCAGGCCGGGACGAAGGTGTCCAGGTCGGTGTCGTCGACGGTCCACCAGGAGATCTCGGCGTCACCGCCCCGCTTCCGCGGCGGGTCGACGTAGACGCAGCCGTACAACTCGGTCTCGTCGGTGTTGAAGAGGGCGTAGTTGAACGACAGGTGCTCGTTCGCCTCGCGCTCGTGGCGGGCCAGGTCGTCGCGGTCCTGGTCGTGCGTCATGGTCGCCGGGGGCCAGCCCCACGCCTCGCCGTAGACGGCCCAGAGCTTCTCCCGAGCGCCCATGACCAGCGGGTAGTCCAGGTCCACGTCCGTCGCCCTGATGGGGCGCAGGTGGCGGTCCTCGGCCACCGGGACAGAGGTCGGGTGGGTGAAGTCAGCGGGTAGCCAAGGCATGCGCGGAGGGTACAAGCGGGAGTGGCGGTCGTCGCGCTATCAACGGTTTGACACCGCGCGGTCGGATCGCCGGGCACAATGGTCTGATGCGACACCGATCAGGACGGCTGGTCAGGCTCGCGGCGCTGGTGACAGCGATCGCGACGGTCGGCAGCGGGTGCACGGTCGCGGTCAGCGGCCAGCCGAAGGCGGCACGGGTCGTGGCTCGCGACACGACGTCGACCGGCGTTATCCGGGGCAGTGACGGCGGGCAGATCGACCAGCTCGCCGGGACCGCGCTGGCCGACATCGACCGGTTCTGGGACGAGGCGTTCCCCGCCACGTTCGGCAAGCCGTGGACGCCGTTGAGCGGCGGGATCTTCTCCGTCGACACCGCGGACAAGAGCGCGAAGCCGCCGCCGTGCACGGAGAAGGCGTCCGACGTCGAGGGCAACGCGTTCTACTGCCCGTCTGCGGACGCGGTCGCGTACGACCGCGCGGCGCTGCTCCCGGTGCTCCAGGACAAGTTCGGCGACGCGGCCGTGGTGATCGTGCTGGCGCACGAGATGGGCCACGCGGTGCAGAAGCGGATGGGCATCACGCCCGAGTCCGAGCGCGCCAACCCCGGCAAGTTCCCGACGATCCTCACCGAGGCGATGGCGGACTGCTTCGCCGGGTCGTTCACGAAGTGGGTCACCGACGGGAAGTCCAAGTCGCTGGACATCGGGCAGGACGCGCTGGACTCCGCGCTGGGCGCGCTGATCACGTTCCGCGACCCGGTCGGGACGTCGCCGACCGACCAGCAGGCGCACGGCAACGCGTTCGACCGCGTGTCGGCGTTCCAGGACGGGTACCAGAAGGACGCGAAGTTCTGCGGCGCGATGACCGTGCAGAACCGGGTGTTCACGCAGTCGACGTTCACCAACGTCGCCGACCGCGACCGTGGCGGCAACCTGCCGTTCGACGAGATGATCGTCCAGCTCACGCCGGACCTGAGCGCGTACTACCAGGGCGTGCTCACGTCGCTGGGCAAGACGTGGGTGCCGCCCAAGTCGACGACGGTCGGCTCGGAGCCGGACTGCTCCGGCGACCAGGGGCCGGTAGCGTTCTGCAAGGACGACAAGTCCGTGGAGATCGACGTCCAGGGCGAGCTGCCGAAGCTGCACGAGCAGATCGGCGACTACGCGACCGGTCTGCTGATGGCCAGCCGGTACGGGCTTTCGGCGTTGGCGCAGGCCGGGAAGCAGACCGACGGCGCCGCCGCGGGCAGCAACGCGCTGTGCATGGCGGGCGCGTACACGGGTGTCGTCCTGGCCCGCAAGGAGGGTTTCGGGCTCTCCCCCGGTGACATGGACGAGGCCGTCCAGGTGCTGCTGGCGGCGAACTTCCCGACCCGCGACGCGAAGGGCCGTTCGGGCTTGGAGCCGGGGTTCAAGCGGGTCGAGGTGTTCCGCTCGGGCGTGTTCGACGGTGACAAGGCGTGCGGGATCCGCTGATCGACTCACTCTTCGGCCGCGGCCTGTCACTCGAATGAACCAAGTAGGGTGCGCGGAGCAGGCGGAACGCGGACCGGAATGGGGACCCTGGGATGGCGCGGCGGGCTTGGCGAGGTGCGGCGCTCGTCGCGACTGTGTCGGTGGCGGGCCTGCTCGGGGGGTGCGCGACCGTCATCGGTGGCACGCCGAAGGCCGAGAGCCCCGACGTCACGAAGGTCGCGGGCCTCGACATCACCACAGGTGAGAGCGGCCCGAAACCCGGCGTGCCGGACGCGACCATCCCCGTGGAGAACGGCGACGGCGGCGAGATGGACCGCCTGGCGCTGAACGCGCTCGCCGACGTCGAGAAGTACTGGACCGAGGCGATGCCCGCCAACTTCAAGGGCCGGAAGTTCGAGCCGGTCAAGCGCCTCGTCTCGTACGACTCGACCGGCGAGGGCGTCGAGATCTGCCGCACCAGCACCGCGGGCGTCGCCAACGCGTTCTACTGCTCGCTCGACGACAGCATCGCGTGGGACCGCGGCGACCTCCTGCCGATGCTCAACGACTCGTTCGGCCCGATGTCCGTGGTGACCGTGCTGGCCCACGAGACGGGGCACGCGGTGCAGTACAAGCTGGGCGCGGAGAGCGGGATCACCCAGGGCACGGCGACGATCATCAAGGAGCAGCAGGCCGACTGCTACGCGGGCAACTTCTTCCGCTGGATCGCCGAGGGCAAGTCCGAGCACTTCCGGCTCTCGACCGGGCCGGGGTTGAACCAGGTGCTGGCGACGATGTTCTTCATCCGGGACGCGGCCGGGACGAGCGCGGAGAAGCAGGGCGCGCACGGGAGCGCGTTCGACCGCGTGGCGGCGTTCCAGTTCGGGTTCTCGGCCGATCCCGCCCGGTGCGCCCGGATCGACGAGGCGGAGATCAAGGAGCGGATCACGCAGCAGACGTTCAGCCCGGACGACCAGTCCAAGGGGCAGATCGCCGTGGCCGAGCGGAAGAACCTGGACGTGCTGGAGAGCAGTCTGCGGGACGCGTACAAGCAGACCGGCGCCGCGCCCCCCGCCTTCAAGGAGGGGCCGGACTCCTGCCCCGACGCGCAGACGACGTCACCCGCCGCCTACTGCCCCAGCACCAACCAGGTTTCGCTGGACCTGGCGGAGCTGACCAAGATCGGGACGGTGCCGAAGCGGGGGCAGAAGGGCGGGATCGGGGACTTCGCGGCGTTCGCCGAGATCGCCTCGCGGTTCACGCTGTCCATCCAGAAGGCCACCGGCTACCCGCTGGACGGGCCCGCCGCCGGGTTGCGGACGGCCTGCCTGACCGGGGCGTGGGCCGGGACCACCACCAAGAGCACGTCCAAGCTGCGGCTGTCGGCAGGCGACCTGGACGAGGCCGTCGCGGAGTTGTTGGCGGACAAGAGCCTCATCGCGGCCGACGTGAACGGCGCCGTGGTGCCGTCGGGGTTCGCCAGGGTCGAGGCGTTCCGCGACGGGTTCTTCGACGGCGGGAACGGCGTCTGCACGCGGAAGTACTCGTGAGTTCCGGGGAGAGCCGGGCGGCTCCCCCCGGAACCGCCTAGAACAGCGCGCTGGCCAGGTTCCGCCGTGCGGCGGCCACCCTGGGGTCGTCGACCGGGAAGAGCTCGAACAGGCCGACCAGGTGTTCGCGGACCTTGTTGCGGTCGTCGCCGTAGACGCGGCGCACCGTGTCGACGAGCCGCTTGAACGCGCCTTCCACGTCCTGGTTCACGATCTGGAGGTCCGCGGCGGCCAGTTGGGCGTCCAGGTCGTCCGGGGCGCTGTCGGCGCGCGTGATCGCGTCCTGGTCGACCGCTTCCGCGCGTGCGGTGAAGCGGACCTGCACCAGCGCCGCCTTGGCCTCCTCGTTCGCGGGCTCCACGGCGAGGATCGCCTCGTACGCCGACTCCGCCGCGGCGAAGTCACCCTGCTCGAACGCTTCCTCGGCCGCGACGAACCGCGGGTCCTCCGGCTCCTCCACCGGCGCCGCCTGCCCGCCGCCGGCTTGCGCGGCCGCGATGCCGGGCAACTTGTCGCGCAGCGCGTCCAGCAGCCGAACGATCCACTGGTCGAACTCCGCCTGCGGCAGAGGACCCGCGAACGCGTCGATCGGCTGACCCGCCGCGACGGCGACCACGGTCGGCACCGACTGCACACCGAACGCCTGGCCGATGCGCGGACTGGCGTCCAGGTCGACCCTGGCGAGGATCCACGCGCCACCGCTGTTGCGGGCCGCGGTTTCCAGGACCGGCGAGAGCTGCTGCGCCTCCGGGCTCCACGTCGCGGTCAACTCGACCACGACGGGGATCTCCATGGAACGCTCGACGACCGACTGGAACGTGGCCTCGGTGACGTCGAGAACCCACGGACTGGGACCACCCGACGGGGCGCCGGGCGCGGACGGCGGGGTAGCGGGGCGCTGACGGGCGGCGTCAGCACGAGCCTTGAGCGCGCCGAGGTCCACCGCCCCGGACAGCGCGGCGGACAGAGCTGCGGTTTTACGAGGGTCTGGCCTTGTCACGTCGTCCATCCTGGCACGAGTACCCACGACCGGGTGCACGGACCGGCCCGAGTCGCGCGGATTGCGCCGCATGGCTTCTTCCCGTTCACCGATACGTGGAGCCCAGGGCGGTCGGAGTTCTGGTAGCGGGCGGGGGAAGGTGCGGGAAGGCGAAGGGCTGAGGACCAGGGCAGAGCTGGGTAGGCGGGGCAGGGCTGAGCGGGGCAAGGAAATGGGTGACATCAGCCCCGGTTGATGGTCGGCTGGCTGCTCAGCCGGCCGGGTGTGAGACGTGGTGTCGGGCGGCCACGTTGTGGGTGTGGCCGGTTTGACTTGGGGCCCCTAGATTTGCCCCTTGATCGGGCTAAAAGGCAGTGCCCTAAAGCCCTGCCCGATCTGCAACTTTAAGGGGCAAATCCCCCAAGTAAAACCGGCCACGCTACGCGTCGGGCCAGGTCAGGCGGGCGGAAAGGCGGCTTTCAGGCCGTTGGTGCGGCCGGGTGGGCAGGCGGCTTTCAAGCCGCGTGGGCCAGTGGGTGGGCAAGCGGCTATCAGGCTGTTTGGTCGGTTGGGCGGGTAGGTGGTTTCGAGTGGTTGGGCCGTCGATCCGGCCCGGACCCGGCCACCAACCAAAAACCCAACCCGCTCAGAACCGAGCCGGCTCCGTGTACCCGCCCCACTCGTCCTTCAACACCCCGCAGATCTCCCCGAGCGTCGCCTCCACCCGAGCAGCCGCCAACATCGGCTCGATCAGGTTCCCCTCGGTCCGAGCCACCTCAACCATCCGAGCCAACGCCCGATCCACAGCTCCCTGATCCCGCCCGGCCCGCCGCTCAGCCAGGACCCGGTTCTGCTCCCTCTCCACCTCATGGCTGACCCGCAAGATCTCCAGGCTCTCGGACAACGACTCCGTGTGCACGTTCACCCCGACGACCTTCTTGTCGCCCTTCTCCAACGCCACCTGGTACACGAACGCCGAATCCGCCGTCTCCCCGGTGAACCACCCGTCCTCGATCCCCCGCAGGATCCCGGACGTCATCTCCCCGATCTCGTGCTCCCCGGACGGCACGGCCACCCGAGCCATGTCCTTGATCCGCGCGAAGACCTTCTCCGCCTCAGCCTCGATCTTGTCGGTCAAAGCCTCGACGTACCAGGACCCGCCCAACGGATCCGCGACGTTCGAGACCCCGGTCTCCTCCATGATCACCTGCTGGGTGCGCAGAGCGATCTGCGCCGCCTTCTCCGACGGCAGCGCCAACACCTCGTCCAAAGCGTTGGTGTGCAACGAGTTCGTCCCACCCAACACGGCCGCCAACGCTTCCACCGCCGTGCGCACGATGTTGTTGTCCGGCTGCTGGGCCGTCAACGACACCCCGGCCGTCTGCGTGTGGAACCGCAACTGCTGGGCCTTCGCGGTCTGGGCCCCGTACACGTCCCGCATCCACCTCGCCCAGATCCGCCGAGCGGCCCGGAACTTCGCGATCTCCTCGAAGAAGTCGAGGTGCGAGTCGAAGAAGAAGCTCAAGCCCGGCGCGAACTTCTCGATGTCCAGACCGCGGGACAGCCCCAGCTCGACGTACCCGAACCCGTCGGCGAGCGTGAACGCCAACTCCTGCGCGGCCGTCGCCCCGGCCTCGCGGATGTGGTACCCGGACACCGACAACGGCTTGTACGCGGGGATGTTGTCCTGGCAGTACGCCATC
Organism: Umezawaea sp.; assembly: GCA_035559015.1. Taxonomy (GTDB): domain Bacteria; phylum Actinomycetota; class Actinomycetes; order Mycobacteriales; family Pseudonocardiaceae; genus Umezawaea. The sequence goes on from DATMCA010001824.1 coordinate 16,710, forward strand.
AGGTCGCCGATGAGCCGCAGGTGTGGCTCGGGCGCGAACAGCCATTCCTTCTGGGCGATGTACTCCTTGAAGATGTCCGTCTGCAACGTCCCGTTGAGCTTCGAGATGTCCGCGCCCTGCCGCTCGGCGGCGACCAGGTACATCACGAACACCGGCACGGCGGGCCCGGAGATCGTCATCGACGTGGTGACCTGCTCCAGCGGGATGTCCCCGAACAGCACGTCCATGTCAGCGGCCGAGTCGATGGCCACGCCGCAGTGCCCGACCTCGCCCAGCGAGCGGGGGTCGTCGGAGTCCTTGCCCATCAGCGTGGGCATGTCGAAGGCGACCGACAACCCACCGCCGCCGCGGGCCAGGATCATCTTGTAGCGCTCGTTGGTCTGCTGCGCGTTCCCGAAGCCGGCGAACTGCCGGATGGTCCAGTTCTTGCCGCGGTACCCGGTCGGGTGCAGACCGCGGGTGAACGGGTACTCGCCCGGCCAGCCGATGCGTTCGAAGCCCTCGACCACCTCACCCGGCCGGGGCCCGTAGACCGGCTCGACCTCGACACCCGAGAGCGTCGTGAAGTCGGCGTCCCGGACCCGGCCGGTCGCCTCGGCCTTGGCGTAGGCGTCCTGCCAGCGCTGACGACCGGCCTCGTGGTCGGCGTGGTTCTCGTCGTAGCCGGGAGCAGGCATGGAGGTCTCCGCATCGTCGTCGATCCCTAAATAGTAGGATGTCCGACTATCTGACGCCATCGTGTCACCTGTCACAGCTCCCGCAGGTGGGCCTCCACGCGCTCGACCTTGGCGGTGAGCTCCCCCTCGAATCCCGGGCGGATGTCGGCCTTGAGGACCAGGCTGACCCGCGGCGCGGCGGCCTGCACCGCCTCGGTCGCCTTCTTCACCACGGCCATCACCTCGTCCCACTCCCCCTCCACGAGGGTGAACATGGCGTTGGTCTCGTTGGGCAGACCGGACTCGCGGACGACGCGGACGGCTTCCGCGACCGCCTTCGCGACGCTGTCGGACTCCCCGCCGAGCGGGCTGACGCTGAACGCGATGAGCACGCGTGCCTCCTGGACAGTCGACTTGTACCCACTGGTAGCTTCGCCTGCATGACGCCCCAGCCACTGCCGTTCGACCCGATCGCACGCGCGGCCGAGCTGTGGGAGAAGCGGATCGGACCGTCGAC
>DATMCA010001825.1:0-2860 GCA_035559015.1 Umezawaea sp.
CAGCTCGTGCCCGCGGCCGGTGCCGCTGACCGGCGAGGCGCCGCCGCCGGGTGTCGGCAGTAGCCAGTCGTGAAGGTCGTCGCTGCACAACAGCAGGTGCACCCCGGTGGCGCCGGTCATCGCGCCGAGCACCTCGACCACCCGGGCGTGCAGCCGGTCGATGCTGGTCTGCGCGCTCAGCGCCTGCGAGGCGGACAGGACGCCGAGCAGATCGAGGGTCCCGGTACTGACCCCAGCGCGGCCACGCGGATGGTCGGTGGGCTCATCGACGCCGACGCTGACACCGGCGGTCGGGTCGGGGGGTGGTCGCAGGGCGGGATAGGCCCAGTCGAGTTGGTTCACCTTCGCCGTCGCCCCCCAGGTCAGGTAGTGCTGGCGGGCCTGGGCTAGCAGCTCGAAGCCGGCGTGATCGAGGCTGCGAGCGAGGAAAAACCGCGCCGCCCGCTCGGTGACCAGGGCCCGATGCCAGGGCCGGGGACGGCCGGCGGCCTCGCGGCGCGCGGCATCGAAACCCAACGCGGCGGCGCGGACATCGCTGACCGCCTAGGTGGCTGGTGTTTTTCGCGTGTCGCTGACCCGCCCCAGGCCTGGCCTCCGCGAGAGTGATCAAGTGACGTTGGGCCGGGCTGATCGTCAGGGTGATCTGTTCGACGAGGCGGCTCGATTCTGTGAGGAGTCGCTGCCGGAGAACTCGATCTACCGGTTCCTGGCGCGGGAGCGGGACCGGTTGTTCCCCGATGAGCTGTTCGCGGATCTGTTCTGCGACCGGGGTCGGCGTTCGGTGCCGCCGTCGGTGGTGGCCTCGGTGATGGTGTTGCAGCGCCTGGGTGGGTTCTCGGATCGGGAGGCGGTCGAGCAGTACAGCTTCGACGCGCGTTGGCGGTATGCGGCCGGGGTCGGCGGCTACGCCGGCTCGGGTGCGGGGGCCGGCGGGTTCGTGCACACCGTGTTGGTGGACATGCGAGCGCGGCTGCGCCGCTCGGCTCGCCCCGACCGGATCTTCGAGGTGGGCCTGGCGGCGGCGGCCGAGGCCGGGCTGGTCGGGCGGCGGCGGGTGGTGGACTCGACCCCGCTGTATGACGCCGTGGCCACGATGGACACGATCACGTTGATCCGCTCGGCGGTGCGCGGGCTGCTCGGGGTCGCCGCCGCTGCGGACACCGACCTGGCCGCGTCGCTGCGCGGCGCGCTGAGCAGCGGGGACGACTACGCCGGCAGCGGCAAGCCGCAGATCGACTGGGACGACCGGGCGGCCCGCGAGGAGTTGATCGACTCCCGGGCCCGGGATGGGTATGCGCTGCTGGCCCTGCTGGACGGCCGCGAGCTCGCCCAGCCGGTCACCGACGCCGCGACGCTGTTGGCGACGGTGCTGGGCCAGGACCTGCAGACCGGTCCGGATGGGGTGTTCCGGATCGCCCGCCGCGTCGCCGAGGACCGGGTGATCTCCACCGTGGACCCCGAGGCCCGGCACGGGCACAAGACCGCCGCGCGCGGGTTCGACGGCTACAAGGGCCACGCCGCGATGGACCCAGACACCGAGATCATCACCGCGACCACGGTCACCCCGGGCAACGCCGGGGATGCCAGCGTCGCCGAGGTCCTCGTCGCCGACCTGCTCGACGACACCGCCGACGACACCGCCGACGACACCGCGGGCCAAAAGCAGCCGCAGCAGCCGGTCGAGCCGCAGCAGCCGGTCGAGCCGCAGCAGCCGGTCCAGGCCGGCGCGAGAGCGGCCGAGGACACCGAGGAGCCGTGCGTGTACGGCGATAACGCCTACGGCACCGGTGAGTTCCACGACCGGCTGCAGCGGGCCGGGATCACCGACCGCTGCAAGACCCAGACGCCCACCGCGGCGGGCGGGTTGTTCAGCAAGGATCGGTTCGCCATCGACCTCGGCGCCGACACGGTGAGCTGCCCGGCCGGGATCACCGTCCGGATTCACCCGGCCCATGCCGGCGGCGGCACCGCCTACTTCGGGTCGGCCTGCACCGACTGCCCGCTGCGCGCCCAGTGCACCAGCGCCGCCGGCGGGCGCACGGTGTCGGTCGGCCCCTACGAGCAGACCCTCACCGACGCCCGGGCCCGCCAGACCGACCCGGCCTGGGTCGCCGACTACCGCGGCACCCGACCCAAGATCGAACGCAAGCTCGGGCACCTCACCCGGCGCAAGCACGGCGGGCGACGAGCCCGGGTCCGCGGCACCGCCCGCGTTGACGACGACTTCCGGCTGCTGGCCGCCGCGACCAACCTGGCGCGGATGGCCGTGCTCGGGATGTGCGGCACTACCCAGGGATGGGCGGTAGCGGCCTGACCAGCACCAACAGCGCTCGAACCCGGGCTCGACCCCGCCCAGGAGCGGACGACCCAGCGCCCACGCGGTTCAGCCGAGCCGGCTCCACGTCCCAGCCCGGCCCGCATGGGAGCCCGTATGGCCCACCCACCCGGCAGAGCCCAGGCAGGGCCCACACTCGTATCAGCCGTTCGACACCAGCCACCTAGAGCGCCGTTGACGGACCACTGAGCCCGAGACCGGGCACCGAACCTCGTCGGCCCGTCACCGACGACAGCTCGCGAGTCAGGCTGCGTCCGGCGATGACGAGCGCGGGTTGCACGACGCCCAGCTGCGCCGAGGGGTCACGGACCCGGGCCTCGAGGGCCCCCGCGATCCGGCCCCCGGCCGTGAACACGGGTACGGCGAGCGCGCTGTACTCGGGATGGAGCTCGTTCCACATCACGGCGAGGTGGCGCAGGCGGACCCGCGCCAGCCCCTGCGCGAACCGCTCGGGCGTCGTGACCGGATCGATGTCCGGCGAGGTCAGCGCCCGGAGCAGGGCACCGTCGACGACCGGCCGCGGGG
>DATMCA010001826.1:0-10508 GCA_035559015.1 Umezawaea sp.
TCGGTGTCCGGCGGCCTGGTCGTCGACCTGGCGATCTTCCTGGTCCCCGCGCTGCTGATCGTGCCCGGCCTGGCCGTCGAGGCGGCCTCGTGGCCGACCCTGGCCTGGGTGCTGGCGCTGGGCTTGGCCGCCGCGCTGCCCATCGGCGCGGTCCTCGGCTCGGTGTTCACCAGCACCAGGAGCCAGGGCCTGCTGACCCTGCCGATCCTCGCCCTGATCGGCATCTCGGGCGTCTTCTACCCCGTCACGGCTCTTCCCGGGTGGGTGCAGGGTGTGGCGCAGGTGTTCCCGGTGTACTGGATGGGGCTCGGGATGCGGTCGGCGTTGTTGCCGGATGGTGCGGTGGTCGTGGAGATCGGGGAGTCCTGGCGGCACCTGGAGACCGTCGGGGTGCTTGGTGCGTGGACGGTTGCCGGCTTGTTGGTGGCACCGGTGGTGCTGAGGCGCATGGCCCGTCGCGAATCCGGGTCCAGTGTTGCCGGGCGTCGGGAGAGGGCTCTCCAGCGGGTCGGCTGAATCGCCCACGTCCGGCCCGTCGGTTTGGTGTACTCGGAGTGGGACGGCGAACGGGGGGATGATCGGTGCACGCTGAACTGACCTACGACCGGCTCGGCAACCGGCTGCGCGGTATCGGGCACGTCCAACTCGCCTACGACCGGTTGGGCAACCGGCCGAAGTCGCTCGGGGAGTGGCCGCTGACCTACGACTGGTTGGGCAACCGGCTCCGTTCCGTGGGCGATCTCGCGGTCGACTACGGGCGGTGGGGCGGGAACCGCGAGTTCGTCGGGGAGTGGCCGCTGGAGTACGACCGCTGGAGTTCGCTTTTGCGGCGGGTCGGGGCGTACGAGCTGACCTACGACCGGTTGGGCAACCGGGTGCGGACCGTGGGACCCCTCACGCTCGACTACGACTGGTTGGGCAATCGAGCCCGTCGGGTGGAGCTGCCTGACGGGGTTCGGCGGTTGTCGGATGACGATGTGCTGGCGGTTTTTCTTGTGCTGTACCACCAGGAGGAGCGGGACGAGAAGGGTTAGTCGGTGTGGCTGCGGGGTTCGGTCTCACCCCGATGGCGCATTGTTTCGAAGGGCGCTGGGGATCGGGGTGAGGCCGGGGGTCTGGGTTCGAACTCGTGGCCACCGGTTGCGTTGTGCCCTGGTTGGGGCCGGGGGCCGGTCAGGTTGAGCGCCACTCGAATTGAGAGCGGTCAGGATGAGGAGCGGTTAGCCGGCGTACCTGGTGAGGTGTGCGGACGTGTGGGGCTGTAGCGGGTAGCCGACCATGGCCCGTTCCTCCACGTAAGCGAGGTCGCCGTTGTTGACCACGCCGTACAGCCTGGAGGACGCCGTGACGTCCTTGGCGGTGGAGGTGCGCACCACGGCGTCGGTGGAGAATTCCCACGACGTCTGGTTGCGCGGCTTGCCGTAGTACAGCTCCAGGATGCCGGTGTTGTGCGTGAGGAGGACCTCGATCGTGTCGTCCTCCTGCGGTCGCCAGAACCCGGTCTCGCGCGCGGCGGGGCGGATCACCTCGCCGGACTCGGACAGCAGCCACGACCGCGCCTCGTAGAAGAGGAACGGTCTGCCGTCGTGGGCGAAGGTGATCTGCTGGCCGAAGCGGTACGGGCCGTCGATGCTCGGGTAGACGACCTCGCCCTCGCCGCGCCACACGCCGATCAGCGGCAGCAGCGACAGGCAGCGGTCGTGCAGGTTCGGGCCCTCGCGCAGGTTCGCCGTGTCGCCGGGGACCGGCAGGTCGGCGAACTGCGGCAGGTTGCGGGCGCGGGTCACCTCGGCGCGTTCGGCGGCGGCCTGCACCGCGGCGTCGCCGCTGCCCGGTTCGGGGTTGGTCGTCGTCATCAGCGCTGGTCGGAGTAGAGCCGGTAGACCACGTACGCGGCGAACCACGTGATCAGCAGCGAGACGAGGACCAGTAGCCCCGTGAAGAAGTGTTCCACCAGGGCAGTTTATCTCCCTGGCGCAAAGCGAAGGGGGCGGTGGTGGCCAAAGCCACCACCGCCCCCTCCAGCCGGTAGCGCCGGGTGCGACCCCGTGCACTCCGGGGTGTCAGGCGACGGCGACCTCGACCGCGTGCACGCCGGGGCCCTGTGCGGTCACGAGCGCCTGGCCGTTGCCGGAGCGGTGCAGCGCCCGGATCGTCCAGTCGCCGGGAGCCGCGAAGAACCGGAAATCGCCCTCCGGCGACGACACGACCTCGGCGGTGAACTCGCCGGTCGAGTCGAGCAGCCGGACGTACGCGCCGCCGACCGGAGCGCCCTCGGCGAACACCTTGCCGCTGAGCACCGTCTCCGTCGTGGTGTCCACGCCCTCGATGACCACTGACTGGTCCGGGGCACCGCATCCGCTCATGTTCAGCCTTCCTTGCCGCTGCCGAGCTCGACCGGCACGCCGACGAGCGAGCCGTACTCGGTCCAGGAACCGTCGTAGTTCTTCACGTCCTCGTGGCCCAGCAGCTCGTGCAGGGCGAACCAGGTGTGCGAGGAGCGCTCGCCGATGCGGCAGTAGGCGATGGTGTTCTTCGAGCCGTCGAGGCCCGCTTCGCCGTAGATCGCCTTCAGCTCCTCGTCGGAGCGGAACGTGCCGTCCTCGTTGGCCGCCTTGCTCCACGGCACGTTGATCGCCGACGGGATGTGGCCGCCGCGCTGAGCCTGCTCCTGCGGCAGGTGCGCCGGGGCGAGCAGCTTGCCGGAGAACTCGTCGGGCGAGCGCACGTCGACCAGGTTCTTCGTGCCGATCGCCGCCACGACCTCGTCGCGGAACGCGCGGATCGACAGGTCCTGCTCCTGGGCGGAGTAGGTCGTCGCGGCGCGCTCGACGACGTCCTTGTCCAGCGGACGCCCGTCCAGCTCCCACTTCTTGCGGCCGCCGTCGAGCAGCTTCACCGCGTCGTGGCCGTACAGCTTGAAGTACCAGTACGCGTAGGCCGCGAACCAGTTGTTGTTGCCGCCGTAGAGGATCACGGTGTCGTCGTTGGAGATGCCCTTGGCGGACAGGAGCGCCTCGAAGCCCGCGCGGTCCACGAAGTCGCGGCGGACCTGGTCCTGGAGCTCCGTCTTCCAGTCGATGCGGACGGCGCCGGGGATGTGGCCGCCCTCGTACGCGGTGGTGTCCTCGTCGACCTCGACGAACACCACGCCGGGCGCTTCGAGGTTCTCCTCTGACCAGGCGGCCGAGACCAGGACGTTCTCACGGCTCATCGGAGTGGCTCCTAATTGTTGATCTGTAGTTCACTGGCGGACGAGGGCGGGCGCGAAACGGCGCAGGAGCAGGTACATCTCGCACCCGAGGCAGAAGTTGAACGCTGCGTTCAACAGGGCGGCGACCAGGGCGAAGGACGTGGCGACCACGCCGACGCCGGTGAAGCCGGTCGCGTAGCCGACCGTGCCGACGAGCGCGAACACGGACCCGACGCCCTGCGCGAAGCGCAGCGGGGCCGCGTCCTCGCGCTCGGTCGTCGGCATGAGCCGCGGCGCGACGAGGACCCGGAACAGGCGGCCCCACGGGTTCAGGCCGAGCGACCCGAACGCGGAGGCGGCGAAGATCAGCGCCTGGACGGCGAGGACGGGCCACCAGCCGGTGAGCAGCACCAGGACCAGCACCGCGGCGGTCGCGGACGCGATGAAGCGCGGACCGCGCGGGTCGACCGGGGCGTCCTTGACCACGATGCATCTCCTGACTGGGGACCTGGACAGGTGTGTCCGTCAGGCAGTTGGGGGCAGCCGCTCGCTCACGCCGTGGCGCGGGGGACCGCCGGGAACCGCCCGGTCAGCGCATCGTTCGACACAGGCTGCTGTGCACGCGGCAGAGGTCCACCGCGAGTCGCTTGGTCAGCAGCACGTACATGACTTCGAGGGTAACCGCAGTTCCCCCATGTCGGGAGTGGTGTCCACTACTTGGAACAGGCGGTGCTCACCCGTTCGTGGCAGGCGGGTGCTCCTCGGGCAGGTGGCCCTTCAACGCCGCCAGCAGGGTGTCCCGCTTCGGCACGCCGCCGACGCGGAGGATCTCCACGCCGGTCGACGTCAGCGCCAGGGTCGTCGGGGTCCGCATCACGCCCAGTTCGGCGGCGACCTCGGGCAGGTTCGTCACGTCCAGGTCGACGTGGTGCAGCCCGCCGGTCCGGCCGGCCAGGTCCGCCAGCAGCACGCGCGTCTGCCTGCACGGCGTGCAGAACGTCGTCGACAGCTGCACCAGCGTCACCGCGTCGACCGGGTGCAGCAGGGCGGCCACCGGGCCCGGCAGCGCGGGCCCGGTCGGCTTCGCGGTCCTGATCCGGCCTTCGCGGGCGCGCAGCAGGAGGCCGATCGCGGCGACCGCGACCACCACCGCAGGCAGCGCCCACACTCCGGTCACGTCACCCGTTGCCCTGGTCGAGGGGGATGTTGTCCACGGTGCCCTCCACCGTGAAAGCCCCACTCTCCACCTGCACGGCGGTCGGTGTCACGGTGAACGGCAGCACACCGGGGTCGATCTTGATGCTGAGCGCCTGCTTGAGCTGCTGGATGAACGGCTCCAGCGAGACGTCGTCGATCTTGAGCTCGTTCATCGCCAGCTCGACCTGCCCGCTGACCAGCGTCACCGTCCCGTAAGCGGTGAGCGAGATCTTGCGGCCCGCGAGCGTCGTGTTGCCGGTCAGCTTCACCGCGGCGGTGGTGCGCGACGCGACGGCGACCTCGGTGGGCTGCTCGGCGGCGCGCGTGTCCGGCTCGATCGCCATGTCGGTGAACGGCGTGACCTGGTTGACCAGCCGGTTCAGGTCGTTGGCCTTGATCTTGACCCGGCCTTGGACGCGGTCGATCTTCGCGCCCTTGGTGTTTCCCGCCAGCAGGTTCGACAGCTCGATGCGGGTGTGCAGCAGGTTCGCCTGGACCTCCAGGTCCCGCAGCTGGTCGCGCACCGGCACGCCGGTCGCGCTGATCTCGATGTCCCGGTAGTCGCCGCTGAGCGCCTGGGTGATGAACGGGAACCCGTTGATCCGCACCGAGGGGTCCTCGGTCAGTTCGAGCTTCGTCCGCATCTTCTGCGCCACCTGGTACTCGCCCGCGGCGGCCAGCGCGAAGTCCGCGCCGACGAACAGGGCGACCAGCACCAGCACGGCGATGATCCACTTCCGACCCCTGGACGGGCGGCGTTTCGGGGCGGTCCTGCGGGTCGGGGCGGTCGTCATTTCTTTCCTTCTCGTGTGGACGCGTGGTCGAGCCAGGCCGCCATCCGGTCTACCAGGACGGGCGTCATCGCCGATTCGGCGTGCCGGGTGGCGGGTTCCAGCCACAGTTCGGAGTGACCGTTCGTCGCCCTGTGCAGCGCGACGGCGTGGTCCGGGCTGAAGTAGTGGTCGTCCTCACCATGGACCACCAGCAGTGGGGTGGGCGTGATCCGGTGCACGACCTCCAGCGGGCTCTCCGGCGGCGTGTCCCACCGGTCGCCCAGCCGCACGCCCAGCGCTCGCGCGGCGAGCCTGCCGTGGGGCTGCTCCAGCAGCCAGTGCACCCGGCGCATCGGCGCGGTCTCCCGGACCCACCACCGCGACGGCCCGCTGACCGCGGCCACCGCGTCGGGCCGGTCCGCCGCCAGCGCGGCGTGCCGGATCGCGATCGACGCGCCCATCGAGAACCCCACCGTCACCACCCGCCGGTACCCCAGCGACCGCGCCAGCGAAACCCCCGCGGCGAGGTCGTGGACCTCGTCCGCGCCCACCGTGGAACGGCCGGCGGACCGGCCATGGCCCCGGAAGTCCAGCGCGACGACACCTCCGCGCCGCGCAAATCGATTCAGCACACGGCTCACGGCGGGCTTCCGGACGTGGTTCGTGAAGCCGTGGCCGATCACGAAAGCCAGATCCGCAACGCCCTGTACAGCAGTTATGTGCACTCCGTGCAGGAGCACGCCGTCATGTGACATGGATGTAACAGGCGTGACGCTTGTGGAAACAACTGTGACCCTGACCTGTTGACCTGGGTCTTTCGTGGATGGCACCGGTATTGTCTCCGTCATCCGCAGGCAACGGGGCCCGGTCACCGTACGCTGCTGGGCTGGTTCGGTGACCAGTCACCAGCCACTTAGGAGGGCCCGCGATGAGCATCGACGTGCTGCTGCTGACCACCGACTCAGACCCCGAGGCGGTGTTGCCCGCGCTGTCCCTGCTGCCCCACGAGGTCCGGCCGCTCCGGCCCGAGGTCTCCGCACTCCTGGAGGCCGGACCGCACGACATCGTCCTGGTCGACGCCAGGACCGACTTGGCGGGCGCGCGCAGCCTCTGCCGCCTGCTCGACAGCAGCGGCGTGGACGTGCCCGTCGTCGCCGTCGTGACGGAGGGCGGCCTGGTGGCCGTCACGTCCGACTGGAGCGTCGACGAGATCCTGCTGCCGACGTCCGGCCCCGCCGAGGTCGACGCCCGCCTGCGCCTCGTGCGCTCGCGCCGCGGCACGGCGCAGACCGGCGGCGACGGTTCCATCCAGCTCGGTGAGCTCATCATCGACGAGGCGACCTACACGGCCCGCCTCAAGGGCCGCCCGCTCGACCTCACCTACAAGGAGTTCGAGCTCCTCAAGTACCTCGCGCAGCACGCGGGCCGCGTCTTCACCCGCGCCCAGCTGCTCCAGGAGGTCTGGGGCTACGACTTCTTCGGCGGCACCCGCACGGTGGACGTCCACGTCCGACGCCTCCGCGCGAAGCTCGGCCCCGAGCACGAGTCCCTCATCGGCACCGTGCGCAACGTGGGCTACAAGTTCGTCCGCCCCCCGCGCCCCGGCGCCGTCCGCCGGGGCGGCGTTGACCAGCTCGCCGACTCAGCCGACACCACGTCCTCGATCGAGGACGCGGAGTTCTACCGGGTCTAGCCGCCGCAGGCGCGAGCCCGTTCCGACACCCCCACCCGTGTCGGAACGGGCTCGTCGTCGCGTCCTGGACCAACCAAGACGCCCCGATCCTCCGTCCTCGATCGCCGACGCCCCCGACCCGGTAACGTCGCGGACGTGGCGGAACTGAGCTGGTTCACCGAGCTGTCCGAGACCCAGGCCGACGAGGTCACCGTGGTCCTGGCGGCGGCCGAGCACACCGACGGCGTGGCCCCGGTGGGCGAGCACGTCCGCCTCCGGATGCGGCCCGGCGCGCACGGCAGCGCGCACCTCCTGGCCCGCGTCGACGGCGTGCTGGCCGGCTACGCGCACCTGGACCTCCTCGGCGACTCCGCGGGCAACCAGGTGGCCGAGTTCGTGGTCCACCCCGACCACCGCAAGCACGGCCTGGGCGCCGAGCTGGGTGAGGCCCTGGTCGAGAAGGCCGACACCCTCCGGGTGTGGGCCCACGGCGGTCACCCGGACGCCGAGGCGCTGGCGACCAAGCACGGCTTCCGCAAGGTCCGCGAACTCCTGCGCATGCGTTTGCGCCTGGACGCGGACCTCCCCACCGCCGCTCTCCCCGAGGGCGTCTCCCTCCGCCCGTTCGTCCCCGGCAAGGACGAGGCGGCGGTCGTCTTCGTCAACCACCGGGCGTTCGACTGGCACCCCGAGCAGGGCGCCATGAGCATCGAGGACGTCGCCCACAAGGAAGCCGAGGACTGGTTCGACCCCAAGGGCTTCCTCCTGGCGGTCGACCCGGACGGCAAGCTCCTGGGCTTCCACTGGACCAAGGTCCACGACCTCGCGGAGCCCCTCGGCGAGGTCTACGTGGTCGGAGTGGATCCCGATGCCCAGGGTGGCGGACTCGGCAAGGCGCTGACGGTCGCCGGACTGCGCTACCTGAAGGACCAGGGACTACGCCAAGTGATGCTGTACGTGGAATCCGACAACACGGCAGCCGTTCGGGTGTACACCCGGTTGGGGTTCACGCTGTGGGACGCGGACGTCCAGTACGGCCGCTAGTAGCCAGGCCGTCACGGAAGGCGAACACGCAGGTCACGGACGTGTCTCGATCGCGCCTACCGGTCGAGTGCCCTTGTCCTGTTCACCCCTCGTTCATCTCGACTAGGGGAGCCGTCCACTCTCGCTGCCTACCTTCCGTAGCGAGCGGCGACGTCCGTCGCGAAACCGCGAAAGCTTTCGGTAGGTGGAGGACCCTCAGGTGAAGATCCAGCGGCACGGCGCCACGCTCGGCCTCATCGCGGCCGGCGCGCTCCTGCTCACCGCGTGTGGCAGCGACAACAACGCTCCCGCGGGAGCGACCGGCGGCGCCTCGGCTCCGGCCGCCTCGGCCGAGCAGGTCGACTGCACCGGCAAGTCCAAGCTGAGCGCCGAGGGCTCGTCCGCGCAGAAGACCGCGATCGAGTCCTTCGTGCAGGTCTACCAGCAGAAGTGCAAGGGCGCGGACCTCGCGTACAACCCCTCCGGCTCCGGTGCGGGCGTCAAGCAGTTCAACGCCGCGCAGGTCGACTTCGGCGGCTCCGACTCGCCCCTGTCCAAGGACAAGGGCGAGGTCGACGCCGCCGCCACGCGCTGCAAGACCAACCCGGCGTGGAACATCCCGCTGGTCTTCGGCCCGGTCGCCATCAGCTACAAGCTCGACGGCGTCACCAACCTGACGGTCACCGGCGAGGTGGCCGCCAAGATCTTCAACGGTGGCATCGTGAAGTGGAACGACCCGGCGATCGCCGCCCTGAACAGCGGCGCGAAGCTGCCGGACAAGGCCATCACCGTCGTCTACCGCTCCGACGAGTCCGGCACCACGGACAACTTCCAGAAGTACTTGACCGCCGCCTCCAAGGGCGCGTGGACCCAGGGCGACGGCAAGGCGTTCAAGGGCGGCCTCGGCGAGGGCAAGGAGAAGTCCGCCGGTGTCGCGCAGGCCGTGGCCTCGGTCGACGGTGCGGTGACCTACGTCGAGTGGTCGTTCGCGCAGGACAACAAGCTCTCCGTGGCGAAGATCGACAACGGTGGCGGAGCGGTCGAGCTGACCCCCGAGACCGTCGGCAAGGCAATCGACGGCGCCAAGATCAAGGGTGAGGGCAACGACCTCGTCCTCGACCTGAACTCCATCTACGCCAGCACCGCCGCGGGCACCTACCCCCTGGTCCTCGCCACCTACGAGATCGTCTGCTCGAAGGGCTACGACGCCGACACCGCGAAGGCCGTCAAGGCGTTCCTCACGGTCGCGGCGACGGACGGCCAGGCCGGCCTCACCGACGCCGGCTACGCGCCGCTGCCCAAGGCGTTCCAGGACAAGATCCTGACCGCCATCAAGGCGATCGCCTGAGGTAGCCGGCAGACTCCCGAGTCGACGCCGTCAACGCGATGAGCGACCCTGTCGTGGTCAGGCCTCCAGGGGGCACCGGTGACACCGGTGCCCCTCGGGGGGCTTCGGCCCACTCCCCAGTGCCACCCCCGGAGGCTCCGATTCCGCCCCAAACGGAAGTCGAACCGAAGTCCCCCCACGTCCGACCGGGCGACCGGATCTTCAAGGGTCTGGCGACCGGATCCGGCGTGTTCATCGTGGCCCTCATCGGGGCCATCGGCGTCTTCCTGCTCGTGCAGGCGATCCCGTCGCTCGCCCTGGACAACGTCAACTTCCTCTTCAGCCGCGAGTGGTCGACCGGCGACGTCAGCAACATGCGGTACGGCATCCTGGACCTGTTCCTGGTGACCGTCGTGTCGGCCGCGTTCGCGCTGATCATCGCCATGCCGATCGCCATGGGCATCGCGCTCTTCCTGACCCAGTACGCGCCGCGCAGGCTCGCCCGGCCGTTCGCCTACGTGATCGACCTGCTCGCCGCGGTCCCGTCGATCATCTTCGGCCTCTGGGGCCTGTTCGTGCTCGGCCCGGTGCTCACGCCCATCGGCGAGTGGCTGACGTCGTCCCTCGGCTTCATCCCGCTGTTCGCCAAGGGCAACGTGAGCATCGCCCTCGGCGGCACGATCTTCACCGCGGGCATCGTCCTCGCGGTGATGATCCTGCCGATCATCACCGCGGTCAGCCGCGAGGTGTTCGACCGGACGCCCGGTCCGCACATCGAGGGCGCGATCGCGCTGGGCGCCACCAAGTGGGAGGTCGTCCGCACGACCGTCCTGCCGTTCGGCAAGGCCGGCTACGTGAGCGCCTCGATGCTCGGCCTCGGCCGCGCGCTCGGCGAGACCATCGCGTTGACGATCATCCTGAGCGCCACCGGGTCCAACTTCGGCTGGAGCCTCTTCGACGGCGGCGCGACGTTCGCCTCGAAGATCGCCCTGGCCGCCCCGGAGTTCAACGACCCCAAGTCGGCGGGCGCGTACATCGCAGCCGGCCTCGTCCTGTTCGTGCTGACCTTCCTGGTCAACGCGGCCGCCAGGGCGATCGTCGCCGGTCGTAAGGAGTACGAATGAGCACCGACACGACCGACCTGACCCGGTTGGCGACCCCGCCGACGTTCCAGAGCGTCAGCGGTGCGCGGAAGTTCAAGAACCTGACAGCCACGGTGCTCGTGAGCCTGGCGTTCCTGGTCGCGGTCATCCCGCTGGTGTGGGTCCTCTACACCGTGGTCCAGCGCGGGCTCCCGGTCGTGCTGAACGCCGACTGGTGGCA
>DATMCA010001827.1:0-11550 GCA_035559015.1 Umezawaea sp.
CCTCCCCGGCTACGCCGGTTCCCGCCCGGTCCGCGTGGGCAACCTCGCGAACCAGCAGGTCCAGCTCGACGTGTTCGGCCCCGTGGTCGACCTCGTCGTGAAGCTGGCGGAGGCCCGCGGCTCGGTGACCGACCAGGACTGGCTGATGGTGCAGGCCATGGCCGAGGCCGTCGCCCGCCGCTGGCACGAGCCCGACCACGGCATCTGGGAGGAGCGGCACGCGCCGCGCCACCACGTGTACTCGAAGGTCATGTGCTGGGTCACGATCGACCGCGCGGTGAAGCTCGCGGAGACCTACGGCCGCGACGTCGACCCCTCGTGGCCGGTGCTGCGCGACACGATCTCCACCGACGTGCTGAAGAACGGCTGGAAGGACGAGGCCCAGTCGTTCACCACCGCGTACGACGACTACGACCTCGACGCGGCGTCGTTGCACGTGGGTCTGTCGGGTCTGATCGACCCGGCGGACGAGCGCTTCCAGTCCACCGTCACGGCGATCGAGGCCGAGCTGCGCAGCGGCTCGACCGTCTACCGCTACCGGCGCGACGACGGCCTGCCCGGCGACGAGGGCGGCTTCCACCTGTGCGCGGCCTGGATGATCGAGGCCTACCTGCTCACCGGCAGGCGCACGGAGGCCGAGGAGCTGTTCGCGCAGATGGTCGACGCCGCGGGCCCCACCGGCCTGCTGCCCGAGGAGTACGACCCGGTCGCCGAGCGCTCGCTGGGCAACCACCCGCAGGCGTACAGCCACCTGGGCCTGATCCGCTGCGCCCAACTGCTGTCCGCGCAGTAGAACGCACGGTCCGGAAGGCCCTCACGGCGACGCCGTGGGGGCCTTCGGCGTTTCCGTTGAACCGTTCTCGACCCGCGTCCGTGTTGGAGGTGCCCCAGCCACGCCGGAGAGCAAGCGAGGACCAGCGATGAACGACGACCGCCACGGCCACCAGCTCCGCCCCACCCGCGCCCGCCGCTCCTCCCGCTCGGCAACGGGCCGCTCGACCGGCCGCTCCACGACCCCCAAGGGCCGCCCCGACGCCACCAGCAGCCGCTAGCGCCGTCGCTCCGCGACCACGGCGTACGCGAACACCAGCGGGGCCGCCACAGCGGTCGCGCGGACGGCGCGCAGCGGCAGCCCCGGTCTCGCCCGCTCGTCGGGCGGGGCGAACCGCAGCGTCCTGGTCAGGTGGCCCCAGCGGACCACCTCCAGATAGACCGTCCACCAGCTGAACGCCCAGCCGACGCCGCTGATCCACTTCAGTGCGCGCATCACTTCCCCTTGTTCAGCCCCAGCACGTCCAGCGCCGTGAACAGGTCGTGCGCCACCAGCGCCCGCACCCCGTCCGGCAGCGGGCCGGCGTCCGGTGGCACGAGGGCCTTGGTGAAGCCGAGCCTGAGCGCCTCCGAGAGGCGCTTGCCGACGCCGTTGACGCGGCGGATCTCGCCCGCCAGGCCGACCTCGCCCAGCACCACCAGGTCGGCGGGCAGGGCGATCTCGCGCTCAGCGGACGCGACGGCGAGCACGACGGCGAGGTCCGCCGCGGGTTCGGTGAGCTTCATGCCGCCGACGGTCGCGGTGAACACGTCCTTCTGGAACAGGTTGACCTTGCCGCGCTTCTCCAGCACGGCCAGGGCCATCGCGATCCGCGCGGAGTCCAGGCCGCTGACCGCGCGGCGGGGCGCGGGGAGGTTCGTCTTCGCGACGAGCGCCTGCACCTCGCCGAGCATGGGCCGCTTGCCCTCCACGATCACCGTCACGGCCGTGCCCTCGACGGCCTGGTCGCGGCGGCTCAGGAACAGGCCCGACGGGTCCGGGACGCCGACGATGCCGTCGTCGCGCAGCTCGAAGCAGCCGACCTCGTCCGCCGCGCCATAGCGGTTCTTGATGCCGCGCAGCAGCCGCAGCGTGGAGTGCCGGTCGCCCTCGAACTGCAGGACCACGTCGACCAGGTGCTCCAGCACCCTCGGTCCGGCCACCGAGCCGTCCTTGGTGACGTGGCCGACCAGCACGACCGGCAGGTTGCGCTCCTTGGCCAGCGCGATCAGGCCCGCCGCCACCGTCCGGACCTGGCTGACGCCGCCCGCCGCGCCGTCGACGTTCATCGACGACATGGTCTGCACCGAGTCGATGATCAGCAGGCTCGGCTTGACCTCGTCGACCTGCCCCAGCACCGCCGACAGGTCGCTCTCGGCCGCGAGGTACATCTCGCCGTGCAGGTTGCCGGTGCGCTCGGCCCGCAGCCGCACCTGCCCTGCGGACTCCTCACCGGTCAGGTAGAGGCTCCGGCCCACCGTCGAGGACCACTGGTAGGCCACCTCCAGCAGCAGCGTCGACTTGCCGACACCCGGCTCGCCCGCCATCAGCACCACCGCGCCCGGCACCAGACCACCGCCGAGGACCCGGTCCAGCTCGTCCACACCGGTCTTCGTGGCCCGTGCGGACTCGATGTCGACGTCGCCGATCGGCCGCGCCTTCGACGTCGGCGCACCGGCCACGATCCGCGCCAGCGGCGTGGCCGACCCGCGCTCCTCGACGCTGCCCCACGCCTGGCACTCGGAACACCGGCCGACCCACTTGGCGAACTCGAACCCGCACTCCGCGCAGCGGTACGAGGGACGGGTCGCACGAACCTTGTTTGGCACGGGCGGAACGTTAGAGGACACCACCGACAGAACTGCCCCACCCGTCCAAGACGGGCAGGGCAGTCACGTCAGTCAGGTCGATCAGGTCACATCCCAGCACCCACCACGCGAGGCCGCGTCGGTAGGTCGGGTCACCATTTTTTCGAGTTGGGCGGTGACGAAGTCCCTGCCCAACTCGAAAAAATCGGGGCCCGAACTGCCGACCACAGGCGGCCTCGCCGCCGCGACGGAGTCGCGGCCATGTCTCAGTGCTCGGTCTTGCCCTCCGGGCGCGGCTTCGGGTCGAAGCCGATGGGCACGTCGAGGGTGATCGGGCCGGCCTTCTCGAACAGGAACGTCACCTTGGCCGTGTGGCCGGGGCTGAGCTCCTCGGTCAGCTTCACCACGATGCCCACCTTGCCCGGCTTGCCGGGCGCCGCCGAGGACGAGGAGGTGGCCGAGGGGCGGCCGGAGGTGGAGGAGGACGCGGCCGAGCTGGAGGGCGCGCTGGAGCCCGTGAGCGACGGGTCGGTCGACCCCGACGGGTTGCCCGACGACGAACCGGCCGAGGACGGGGTGACCGAGGACGACGGCGACGAGCTGCCCGACGGCGTGGAGGTCGTGGTGATCGACGGCGTCGCGCGGGCGCTGCTGCTGCGGTCCAGCTCGCCGAACAGCGACGCGATGGCGGTGTTCGGCTCCAGCTCGACGTCGCCGTCGAGGGTGGCCTGGCCGCCGTTCTCGCTGGACACCGAGAGGAGCTTGTCGGCCGTGGTGGCGTTGTTCACGATCGTCACGACGACGGCGGCCTCGTCACCGGCCTTGTACTCGTGGCCGGAGACCGGGAAGGCGAACTGCGCGTTGCGCACCGCGATGGCACCGACGTCGCCCGAGGCGCCGTCGACCACGGCGACCTGGGCGTCGGTCTGCGTGATCTGCCCGGCGCTGCACCCGGCCGCGGCGAGCCCGAGGCCCGTTGCGAGCGCGACCACGACGGCGAGGCGGGACTTCTGCTCTGCGCGACCCACGGTTGCAGGATCCTTCCTGGTGTACCGGCGATAGGGCCTGCCCCGGGAACAGGGCCGACCACCAGTGCAGGAGCCTAACCGGGTGGCGTTCGGCGGGCGGAACGTGGTGCCCCGGAGGGCGCGTTCGGCCGCACCTGGGACGTGAACGGAGAGCGTCCGACCATAGGTGTGGCACGTCAACAGGTGGTTTGTCAACCCCCCGCATGGCCCTGACCAGCCATTACCCAACTCCTGAGGCCGGTGAGGGGATTGCCCGGCGTGTTAGGATGGGGGTAGCGAAAGGGGCAGAGGACACATGGTTTTCAAGGTCGGAGAGACCGTCGTCTACCCGCACCACGGTGCCGCTCTCATCGAAGCGATCGAGACCCGCGTGATCAAGGGCGAGGAGAAGAAGTACCTCGTCCTCAAGGTCGCACAAGGCGACCTTACCGTTCGCGTGCCCGCTGACAACGCCGAGATCGTAGGCGTGCGCGACGTTGTCGGCCAAGAGGGTCTCGACAAGGTCTTCGAGGTCTTGCGTGCTCCCCACACCGAGGAGCCGACCAACTGGTCGCGGCGGTACAAGGCAAATCTTGAGAAGCTCGCCTCCGGCGACGTGAACAAGGTGGCCGAAGTGGTGCGTGATCTCTGGCGGCGCGAGAAGGATCGCGGACTGTCCGCGGGCGAGAAGCGGATGCTGGCGAAGGCTCGGCAGATACTGGTTAGCGAACTGGCGCTGGCCGAGGGCACCGACGAGGACAAGGCCGAAGTGCTCCTCGACGAGGTCCTGGCTACCGCGTCCTGATCGCACGAACTCCACTCGGACCACGGACGTGAGCGTTGTCGCGCTCGTGCCCGCGGCGGGTCGGGGTGAGCGTCTCGGCTACGGCATGGCCAAGGCGCTCGTGCCGGTCAACGGGGTTCCGCTTCTGGTTCGTGCCGTGCGCGGCCTGCTCGATGCGGGGTGCGTGCAACACGTGGTGGTCGCAGCCCCACCGTCCGATGTGGACACAATGTGCACCGTGACCGCCTCGCTGGCTTCGGCCGGCGGGGCGGTGCACGTGCTCGCGGGGGGTGCCGAGCGCACCGACTCCGTTCGTCTCGCGTTGGAGTACGCACTCCGTGAGATCCCCGACACCTCGATCGTGCTCGTCCACGACGCCGCCCGCGCTTTCACGCCCGGCGAGGTCGTCCGACGGGTGGTCGAGGCCGTCGAAGCGGGCCATCCGGCCGTCATCCCGGTGCTGCCGATGGCGGACACCGTGAAGCAGGTCGACGCGGACGGCACGGTCGTCGCGACCCCGGACCGCGCGGCGCTGCGGATCGTCCAGACCCCCCAGGGCTTCACCGCCGACGTGCTGCTGCGCGCGCACGCGTCCGGGCTCCAGGCCACCGACGACGCCGGTCTCGTGGAACGCCTCGGCGTGCCCGTCACCACCGTCGAGGGCCACGCGAACGCCATGAAGATCACCACCCCGTTCGACCTCGCCGTCGCCGCGGCGCTGCTCACCGGAGGAACCACTTGAGGGTCGGCATCGGCACCGACGTGCACCCGGTCGAGGCCGGCCGCGACTGCTGGGTCGCGGGGCTGCTCTGGGAGGGCGTCGACGGCTGTGAAGGCCACTCCGACGGCGACGTGGCCGCGCACGCCCTGTGCGACGCGCTGCTGTCCGCCGCGGGCCTGGGCGACCTGGGCGCCGTGTTCGGCACCAGCGACCCCCGCTGGTCCGGCGCGCGCGGCGTGACGCTCCTCAAGGAGGTCCGCAGGCTGGTCGAGGAGGCCGGTTTCCGCGTCGGCAACGCCGCCGTGCAGGTCGTCGGCAACAACCCGAAGATCGGCAAGCGCCGCGCCGAGGCCGAGCAGACCCTCTCGGAGGCCGTCGGCGGCCCCGTGTCCGTCTCCGGCACCACCACCGACGGCCTCGGCCTCACCGGCCGCGGCGAGGGCATCGCTGCCATCGCGACCGCGCTGCTGGTGATCGCGTGATCCTCAACGACGCCGTCCGCGCCCTCCTGGACGCGAAGAACTACGCCGTCCTCTGCACCACGAACCCCGACGGCAGCCCCCAGTCGTCCGTGCTCTGGGTCATCCGCGACGGCGACGACCTGCTGTTCTCGACGCTGAAGGACCGCCGCAAGGAGCGGAACCTCCGCCGCGACCCCAGGGCGAGCGTCAGCATCTTCGACCTGGCCGACCCGGAGGCGTACGCCGAGATCCGCGGCACCGTCACCATCACCGACGACGAGGGCCTGGTCGTCGGCCACGCCCTCGCCCGGAAGTACACCGACCAGGACCACGAACCAGCCCCTGAAGGCCACGTCCGAGTCGTCCTCCGCCTGACCCCGACCAAGGTCACCGGCCACGTCGCGTAACTCCGCCCGTCGTCGGAATCACTCCCCAAAGTGGTCCAGACCAACATAGGTTGACCCCATGGCTCTTCGCGCGGTGCTCTTCGACTTCTCCGGAACGCTCTTCCGCCTCGAACACGAGGCCCTCGAAGAGCACGGTGACCTGATGCGGGCGTTGACCGCGCCGGTCGGCATGGCCGAGGGCCTGGACCCGGAGACCGAGGCGCTCTGGTTGAGGCGGGACCTGGACGCGGAGGTGCACCGGGACGTGCACGTGGTCGCGTTGCGGGCGGCCGGGTTGACCGAGCCGGGGGCCGCGCTGGCGTTCTACGAGCGGCTGGTCAGCGCCGCCTTCTGGCAGACCTACCCGGACACCTTCGAGGCGCTGCGGACCGTGTCCGAGGCCGGGTTGCGGGTGGCCGTGGTGAGCAACACGGGGTGGAACATCCGGGCCGTGCTGGACCGGTTCGGGGTGAGCCACCTGGTGGACGAGGTGGTGCTCTCCTACGAGGAGGGGCTGATCAAGCCGGACCCGAAGATCTTCCTGCTGGCGTGCGAGCGGCTGCGGGTCGACCCGTCCGAGGTGCTGATGGTCGGCGACAGCGAGGAGGCTGACGGCGGGGCGGCGGCGGTGGGCAGCAAGGTGGCGATCGTCGAGCCGCTGCGGACCGCCGAACGGCCTACCGCGCTGGTCGACTCGCTGCGGAAGCACGGCATTATCCCCGTTTGAGCGGTCGATTCACCCCGCTCACGCCTTCGCCCGTACCATTCGTGATGTGAGCCTCCACCTGTACGACACCGCGACCCGGTCCATGCGGGAGTTCCACCCGCTGGTCAACGGTACGGCGTCGATCTACGTGTGTGGGGCGACCGTGCAGGGCGTACCCCACATCGGCCACGTGCGCAGCGGGCTGAACTTCGACGTGCTGCGCCGCTGGCTCGCGCGCGACGGCGCCGACGTGCGGTTGGTGCGCAACGTCACGGACATCGACGACAAGATCCTCGCCAAGGCCGCCGAGCACGGCAGACCGTGGTGGGAGTGGGCGCTGACGCACGAGCGCGCCTTCGAGGACGCCTACGACGCGCTCGGCTGCCTGCCGCCGTCGTACGCGCCGCGCGCGACCGGCCACGTGACGCAGATGGTCGACCTGATGAACCGGCTCATCGACAAGGAGCACGCGTACGCGGCGGACGGCGACGTCTACTTCGCGGTGCGGTCGTTCCCCGAGTACGGGGCGCTGTCCGGGCAGAAGCTGGACGAGGTCTTCCAGGGCGAGGGCGAGGTGCGCGGCAAGCGCGACCCCCGCGACTTCACGCTGTGGAAGGGCGCGAAGCCCGGCGAGCCGTCGTGGCCGACGCCGTGGGGCGCGGGCCGTCCCGGCTGGCACCTGGAGTGCTCGGCGATGGCGACCGAGTACCTCGGCAGCGAGTTCGACATCCACGGCGGCGGCATCGACCTGATCTTCCCGCACCACGAGAACGAGCAGGCGCAGTCGCGAGCGGTCGGCGACGGCTTCGCGCGGTACTGGATGCACAACGCGTGGGTCACCATGAGCGGCGAGAAGATGTCGAAGTCGCTCGGCAACGTGGTGTCGATCCCGGAGATGCTGAACCGGGTGCGCGCGCCCGAGCTGCGCTACTACCTCGTGACGCCGCACTACCGCTCGACCATCGAGTACTCCGAGGGCGCGCTGGAGGAGTCGGTGTCGGCGTACCGCCGCATCGAGTCGTTCCTGCGCCGCGTCGCCCAGCGCACGGGCGTGGTGCCGCTCGGCGAGGAGTTGTGCCCGGAGTTCGTCGCCGCGATGGACGACGACCTGGGCACGCCGCTCGCGATCGGCGCGCTGCACAACAAGGTGCGCGAGGGCAACACCGCGTTGGACGCGGGTGACGACGGGGCCGCGCGGGAAGCCGCGGGCTGCGTGCGCGGCATGGCCGACCTGCTCGGACTGGACCCGTTGTCCCCCAAGTGGAACGAGGCCACGAGCACGGACACCGGTGCCCGCCAGGCGCTCGTAGCGCTGGTGGAGCACGTCTTGGAAGAACGCCTGCGGGCCCGCAAGGATCGGGACTTCGCCAAGGCGGACGCGTTGCGCGACCGCTTGAAGGCCGCAGGGATCGCCGTCGAGGACAACCCCGACGGTTCGCAGTGGACATTGAGGGACGACTGAGCTCGTGGCTGGTAACTCCAAGCGCAAGGGCGCGATGCGCAACCCCGGTTCGAAGAAGGGTGCGGTCGTCGGCTCCGGCGGGCAGAAGTCCAAGGGCCTGCAAGGTCGCGGCCCGACCCCGAAGGCGGTAGAGCGCCCGAACCACCCGGCCTACCGCCGGGCGACGAACGCGGCGAAAGCGGCGAACACGGAAAAGGCCAGGGCCCGCCGCAAGAACGAGGGCCAGGCCGAAACCGTCGCGGGCCGCAACCCGGTCGTGGAGTGCCTGCGCGCGGGCATCCCCGCCACAGCGCTGTACGTGGCCCTGGGCATCGACTCGGACGACCGCGTGGCGGAAAGCGTGTCCCTGGCGGCGGACCGCGGCATCTCCGTCCTGGAGGTGACGCGCGGTGAACTCGACCGCATCACCGGCGGCGCCCTCCACCAGGGCCTGGGCCTCCAGGTCCCGCCGTTCAACTACGCCCACCCCGACGACCTGGTCGAGTTCACCCGCCAAACCCGCGACCAGCCGCTGCTGGTCGCCCTCGACGGCGTCACCGACCCCCGCAACCTCGGCGCGGTGGTCCGCTCCGCGGCAGCCTTCGGCGCACAGGGAGTACTCCTCCCCCAGCGCCGCTCGGCCAGCATCACCGCGGTCGCCTGGCGCTCCAGCGCGGGCACCGCGGCAAAGGTCCCGATCGCCATGGCCACCAACCTCACCAGGACCCTCAGGGACTGGGCGGACGAGGGCTTCATGATCGTCGGCCTGGACGCCGACGGCGACGTGGACGTAGACGGCCTGGAACTCGCAACCGGCCCTCTGGTGGTCGTAGTCGGCTCCGAAGGCCGCGGCCTCTCCCGCCTCGTGCGCGAAACCTGCGACCAAACGGTCTCGATCCCCATGGCAGCAGGCGTCGAATCCCTGAACGCCTCAGTAGCAGCAGGCGTAGTACTCGCAGAGGTAGCCCGCCGCCGCCGCGTAGCAGCCAAGGCCTAACAGCCACAGCACAGCTACAACCACAGCTACACCTCACACACACTGGCCGGTCGCCCAGCGACCGGCCAGTGCCACATCCACACAACACCAGCCCCGACACAACCACGAGCACAACCACGAGCACTGGCGACCCACCACCCACCGCCAGCCAGACCGGGCCCTAGACCCGGGCCGATTTTACTTGGGGGATTCGACCCTTAAACTCAGTCGGGCGGCAAGCTTTCCACCTGCCGTTTTGGCCCGACTAAGGGTCGAATCAGGGGCCCCCAAGTCAAATCGGCCCCCACGCTGGTACCGGCAGCCACCCAGCCACCTGCCCTGACACCCGGCAGCCACCCAGCCACCTCACCCGGACCAAAAGCCGGACCCCAAACCCCTAACTCACCCAGGACCGCGAGCACCCACCCACCCACGCCAGCTAGGGTTCCCCGCGATGTCATTCGCCAGCCCCCTCTTCCTGTGGTTCTTCATGCCGCTACTCCTAGCGGCTCTCCTCACCACACCCAGGACCTGGCGCAACGGCGTGGTCGCCACGGCCAGCCTCCTCTTCTACGCCAGCGGAGCAGGCGGAACCACCCTCCTCCTCCTCACCTGCATGCTCGTCAACTACCTCGCCGGCCCCCGTCTGGAACCCGACCAGAACCCAACGACCAGACGCCGGATCCTCCTGGGCGTCATCACCTTCGACCTCACCGTCCTGGTCGTCTGGAAGTACCTCGGCTTCGCCACCGAACAACTGGAAACCATCGCCACGGCCCTGGGCGGCGACTTCCCGGTGGTCCACCTCGCCCTCCCCATCGGCATCTCCTTCTACACCTTCCACCACATCTCCTACGTGGTGGACATCTACCGGGGCGAGCGCAAGGCCTTGAAGGACCCCGTCTCCTTCATCACCTACATCGCGATGTTCCCGCAGCTGGTGGCCGGCCCGATCGTCCGCTTCCGGGAGATCTCCGACCAGCTCCCCCAGCACCGCACCCACCGCCTCGACGACTTCGCCGCCGGCTTCCCCAGGTTCGCGTTGGGCCTGTGCAAGAAGGTCATCATCGCGGACTCGCTGGCCCCGATGGTCGACGCCTGCTTCGCGACCCCGTCCGACGAGATGACCTTCGGCATCGCCTGGCTCGGGGCGATCGGCTACACCCTCCAGCTCTACTTCGACTTCTCCGGCTACTCGGACATGGCCATCGGCCTGGGCCGGATGCTCGGCTTCCGGCTCCCGGAGAACTTCGCCCGCCCGTACTCCTCCGTGACCGTCACGGAGTTCTGGCGGCGTTGGCACATGTCGCTTTCCCGGTGGTTCCGCGACTACGTGTACATCCCGTTGGGCGGCAACCGGCACGGTGTGGCGAAGACGTACCGGAACCTCGGGATCGTGTTCGTGCTCACCGGTTTTTGGCACGGAGCGAACTGGACGTTCCTCGTGTGGGGTTTGTTCCACGGCGCGCTGCTGGTTGTAGAACGCGGTTTTGGATGGGATTCCACGCCTGCGGCGAAAAAGGCGCGCATCGCCAGGCGGGCATTGACGATGTTGCTCGTGGTGATCGGCTGGGTGTTCTTCCGGTCGGCCGACCTCGGCTCCGCGTTCGTGATGCTCGGCCATCTGCTGCTGCCGGATTTCTCCGGCGTATCGGAAGCTGTGAGTGTTGCCACAACGAATCAGCGACTGGCGATCCTTGTGGTCGCGCTGGTTATTGTCGTATTGCCCGCATCCCCCGTGAGCGGCCCGTATCTGGAGTCCTCAAGGGACAGGATCGCCACCGTGGCACGCGTCTCACTGATGACGGTTGGCCTGGCTTACGCGGCAATCCTGGTCGCGGGAGGGACCTTCAGCCCGTTCCTCTACTACCAGTTCTGACCCTCGGGCGAATAGCGGTACCGCCCGGTACATTGGGCGATAAGCAGGAGCCCAACTGACCCACTCGGCGCAGCACGGTGAGCGCTCGCCAAGAGCACTTCCACAGAGCGTAATCATGGAAGGCTTCAGCACTGAGCCGCGAACGTCAACTGTCAATATTAACCGGGGCTAATTTCGTATCATAACTACTTTATGTAACCGACCTACTCCGTTCAGGTACACACTGTGGTAGGACAGAGATTGCACTACCGGCAGCTTCTACCGTCTCTAACGGAGAAATAGGTTACTTCGGGTGGGGGTAACGTGACTCGCTCTTCGGGGCCGAACGACCTGGAGGGGTTGTGACCTCCCAGGGAACGTTGCGCGCGCTCGTGAGCGACCGCGAGTTCCGCGGGCTGTGGATCGGCTCGACGGTGTCCACCGCGGGTGACCAGCTCGCGGCGGTCGCCCTGTCACTCCTGGTGTTCGAGCGCACCGGTTCCCCCCTGTGGACCGCTCTCACGTGGTCCCTGACGCTCTTCCCGCCGCTGATCGCCGGCCCGTTGCTCGGCTGGCTCGCCGACCGCTTCC
>DATMCA010001828.1:0-4167 GCA_035559015.1 Umezawaea sp.
GGACCGGCGCGCTGTCGGCGTTCTTCTGGGCCAGCCTTGTCCGGATCGCGCTGCTGCACCACACCACCTGGTCGATCAACTCGGTGTGCCACGTGTACGGCGAGCGGCCGTTCGAGGTCCGTCAGGGTGACAAGGCGGCGAACTTCTGGCCGCTGGCGTTCATCTCGTTCGGTGAGAGCTGGCACAACCTGCACCACGCCGACCCGACGTGCGCGCGCCACGGCGTGAAGCGCGGCCAGATCGACATCTCGGCCCGGTTGATCCGGGTGTTCGAGAAGTTCGGCTGGGCGAGCGACGTCCGCTGGCCGAACCCGCAGCGCCTCGAACGCATCAGCAAGAAGTGACCTCGCCCACCCCTCGCCGCGGCCACCGTGGCGAGGGGCGCGCGTTTTGCCAGGTCGCCGTGCGCCTAGGGTGACCGAGGTGACTGGGAGACGGCGCAAGGGCGATCCGGAGGCGGCGCCGGTCGCCAGGGTCCGCATGACGGGCAAGGAACGGCGCGAGCAACTCCTCGACGTCGCACGGGCCCTGTTCGCCGAGAAGGGCTACGAGGTCACCTCCGTCGAGGAGATCGCGCACCGCGCTGGTGTGAGCAAACCCGTGGTGTACGAGCACTTCGGCGGCAAGGAGGGCATCTACGCGGTCGTCGTCGACCGCGAGATGGAAGCCCTGATGGACCAGATCGTCAACGCCCTGTCCGGCGGGCACCCCCGCGAACTGCTGGAGCAGGCCGCGTGCGCGCTCCTCGACTACATCGAGGGCTCGTCGGACGGCTTCCGCATCCTCGTGCGCGACTCGCCGGTGGCGTCGTCGACGGGCACGTTCTCCTCGCTGCTCAACGACATCGCCTCGCAGGTCGAGAGCATCCTGGGCACCCACTTCTCCCAGGGCGGCTACGACCGCAAGCTCGCCGCGCTGTACAGCCAGGCGCTCGTCGGCATGGTCGCGCTCACCGGCCAGTGGTGGCTGGAGGTGCGCAAGCCGAAGAAGGACGAGGTCGCCGCGCACCTGGTCAACCTGGCGTGGAAGGGCTTGTCGCACATGGACCACAAGCCCCGGCTCACGATCCGCTAGCCGCGGGTGACCTTCAGCAGCTTGTCGTCGGTGCCGTTCGACGTCGTGACGTAGAGGGCACCGTCCGGGCCCAGCCGCGCGGCGCGCAGGCGGCCGTGGGTGTCGTCCAGCTCCGGCGGGACCGCCACCGAGTGCACCCCGCCCTCCGGGGTGAGCGTGAACAGCATCAGCTTCGCGCCCTTGAGCGCGGTCACCGCCAGCACGCCCTCCAGGTCGCCCCACTGCGAGCCGGACAGGAACGCCGCGCCGCAGATCGCCTCGGTCGGGTCGCCGGACTTCCAGATCGCCTCCACGGCGTCCGGGAACCTGGTGAGGTCGGTCATCGGCACGCTCTCGTCGTAACCGGGCCTCGTGCCGCCCTGACCGGGGTCCCAGCCGTAGTTCGCGCCGGGCTTGAGCAGGTTCAGCTCGTCGTCGATGTCCGGCCCGTGCTCGGCGGTGAACACCTGGCCCGTCTTCGGGTTCACGGCCACGCCCTGCACGTTGCGGTGGCCGTAGGTGTAGACCCGGCTGCCGGGCGTCGGGTTGTCCGCGAGCGGCGCGCCCGTGCCCAGGTCGATCCGCAACACCTTGCCGCCCAGGTTCTTCAGGTCCTGCGCGAACGTGCCCTGCGCCGTGTCACCCGTGCCGACGAGCAGCGCCCCGTCCTTGGCGAGCGTCGGGCGGCAACCCGAGTGCCTGCCGCTCGGGTTCACCGGCAGCCCACCCAGCAGCGGGTTCCTGACCCGGATGGCACTGGTGCTGTCGGTGGACAGCTGCCACGTGACGAGCCGGACGTCCTCCTGCGAGGTCTGGCAGGTGGTGAACAGCCGCGAGGTGGCGAAGTCCGGGTGCACGACCAGACCCATCAGTCCACCCTCGCCGCGCGGCCGCACGTCGTCCAGGTCGGCCTTGAGGTCGGTGGCCCTGCCGTCCTTCACGAGGGTCAGCTTGCCGGGCCTCTGGGTCACCAGAACCTGCCCGTCGGGCAGGAAGCCCACGTCCCAGGCGTGGCTCAACCCGCCGACGACCTCCTCGACCTTGAGACCCGAGGGGGCCTGGGTGGGCGGCGCGCTGCCCCCGGAGGCGGTGGTCGTGCACCCGGCCGCGAGAGCCAAGACCAGAACCCCGACGAGTCTGCTCATGTGTCCACAATGACTGGTTCGAGGTGTGGTCGGTGTTCAGGCCGAGGCGCCCAGGTGCTCGCGGACGTCCTCCGGCAGCGGGTACGGGCGTTCACGCGGGAGCAGGGCGGTGGCCTCGTCGAGCGAACCGGCGCGGACCAGGGCGTGGACCTCCCGCACCAGTGGTGTCACGTCGGTCAGGCCGGTGATCCACTCGGTGACGTACCGGGTGCTGGTGGCGCCCGCCAGGCCGAGTTGCAGGGAGCGGTGGTCGAGCGCGTTGTGGTGGAGGTCGCGCTCCGGGTCCCACTGGACGCGGACCTCCGGTTTGCGCGCCGTGCGGTCGTGGCTGAGGACGGCGGCGCGCAGGGCCGACTCGAAACCCGACCGCGTCACGCGCACCGCCAGCACGTGCTCCTGTCCCTCCTTCTCGCCCCAGCCGCAGCGGTACATCATCCACAGGAACGACGGCTTCACCCACGTCATCCGATCGGGTTTGAATGGGGCCACGAACGTGCCCGCTTCCAGCGCCGGTAGCGCGATCGCGGGGGAATAGGCCTGGTAGACGGTGATGTGCCGATCGTCGTAGTCGGCTCTGACCTCTTTGTTCTTCACCACTCCAGCGTGCCGGGCGCCGCAACCGAGTTACGCTGGAGGCCGAGAACCCCTCCCTGGGAGCGATCAGTCCCAGGCAGGGGTCTGTCCGCGTTTCACGCACAGGAGTCCCGAAATGCCCCAGCCCGGCCCGCTGTCCGGCCTGCTGACCACCGTCCTGTCCGACAAGGCGCTGCGCGCGCTGGTCGACGCCGCGGGCGAGCCGTCGCTGGAACTGGAAGGCCCACCCGCCGCCCGGCCGCTGGTCACGGCGGCGCTGGCGTCGGCGCGGGGCGCTGACCGGCCGGTGCTGGTGGTGACGGCGACCGGGCGCGAGGCGGACGAGCTGACCTCGGAGCTGTGCGACCTGATCGGGCCGGACGTGGTCGTGCACTTCCCGTCGTGGGAGACGCTGCCGCACGAGCGCCTGTCGCCGCGGGCGGACACGGTGGGTGCGCGGTTGCAGATCCTGCGGCGGCTCGCGCACCCGGACGAGCACCCGGCGGGAGCGTTGAAGGTCGTGGTGACGACCGTGCGCAGCCTGATCCAGCCGATGGCGCCGGGGCTGGGCGAACTGGCGCCGGTGCACCTGGAGGTGGGGGCGGAGTTCGACTTCGCCGAACTGGTGCAGAGGCTGGTGGACGTGGCCTACGCGCGGGTCGACATGGTCGAGAAGCGCGGCGAGTTCGCGGTGCGCGGCGGGATCCTGGACGTGTTCCCGCCCACCGCCGAGCACCCGCTGCGGGTGGAGTTCTGGGGCGACGAGGTCAGCGAGATCCGGCCGTTCTCGGTGGCGGACCAGCGTTCGCTGCCGACGGAGGTGCGCGAGTTCACCGCGCCGCCGTGCCGCGAGATGCTGCTGACCGACGACGTGAAGGCGCGCGCGGCGGCGCTGGCGGAGGAGCACCAGGGGGACGCGCACCTGGTGGAGATCCTGGACAAGATCGTGAACGGCATCCCGTCCGAGGGCATGGAGGCGCTGATCCCGGCGCTCTGCGAGGGCGAGCTCCAGATGCTCACCGACATCGTCCCGGACGGCACGCAGGTGCTGCTGGCCGATCCGGAGAAGATCCGGGCCCGCGCGCAGGACCTGGTGCGGACCGGCCAGGAGTTCCTCGAAGCCTCCTGGATGGCGGCGGCGAGCGGCGGCAAGGCGCCGATCGACCTCGGGGCGTCGGCGTACCGGAGCCTGGCCGAGGCGGCGGACGCGGCCCGCGCCAAGGGGCGGTCGTGGTGGACGCTGAGCCAGCTCACCAGCGAGGGCGAGGACGTGCTGCGGCTCGACCTCAAGCACGTCGAGGCCTACCAGGGCGACATCGACCGGGCGTTCGCCGACCTGCGCGCGCACGTCACGACCGGCGGCACTGCGGTGCTCGTCGTGCCCGGCTCGGGAACG
>DATMCA010001829.1:0-3180 GCA_035559015.1 Umezawaea sp.
GTGCCGGACCTTGACCTGGAGACCGCGCGCGCGACCGTGCCGCCGCCCATGCTCTGGTTCTTCTCCCAGCAGTGCACCCTCAAGACCGGCAAAGCCGTGGTGGAACTCGGCTACCGCCCGGTGATCACCCGCACCCAAGGCCTCGCCGACCTCACCGCTCGCTGAGCGGAACCCGTCCACTCCCATCGAGGAAAGCAGGTTCACCATGAGCGGCATCAGCATCATCGGCCTGGGCGACATGGCCCGCACCCTGGGCACCCGCGCGATCAAGGGCGGCAACGCCGTCGAGGTCATCGGCCGCGACCAGGCCAAGGCCGCCGCGCTCGCCCGTGCGCTGGGCGGCGGCGCGACGACCGGAACCTTCGGCGCCGTTCCGACCGGCGACGTCGTCGTCCTCGCCGTGCCCTACCCGAGCGCGGTGCCGATCGTCTCCCGGTACGGGAACGCCTTGGCGGGCAAGGTGATCGTCGACATCACCAACCCCTTCGCCCCCGGCGCCACCGAACTCCTGACCCCGGACGGCGTTTCGGCCACGCGGCAGATCGCCGAGGCCGCCCCCGCGGGCGCGCACGTGGTGAAGGCGTTCAACACCGTCTTCGGGCACGTCCTGGCCGGGGACCGTCGACTGGACGTGCTCATCGCCGGCGACGACGCGGAGGCGAAGGCACTCGTGTCCGAGTTCATCACGAGCATCGGACTGCGACCGCTGGACACCGGCTCGTCGCGGATGGCGCGCGGCTTGGAGGAGACCGGCCTGCTGATGATGGGCCTGGGCCGGCACGGCGTGCGACACCACGACTTCGCCTTCGGAGTCGCCCACCCGTGAGACCGCTCTACCGAGGCCGGTGGAGATCGGACACGGCTCGGTGCGGGAGAACAATTCGGTGGCGGTGCCGGGCGGTCGCAAGTTGACTGCCCGGGTAGCCCACCGGGAGGAACTCCATGATCGTCGTCACGGCCGCGTCCGGCGCGCTCGGCCGCCTGGTCACCGAACGCCTGGTCGGCCGCGCCGAGGTGGTCGCCGTCGTGCGGGACCCCGCGCGCGCTCCGGAAGGGGTGCCCGTGCGGCGCGGCGACTACAACGATCCGTCGAGCCTGCGGGCGGCGTTCGAGGGGGCGAGCAGGGTTCTGCTGATCTCGTCCCCGGAGCTCGATCCGGTGGTCCGGCAGGTCCAGCACCTGAACGTCATCGCCGCCGCCCGCGATGCCGGTGTGGACGGGATCGCGTACACCAGCTTCCTGGGGGCGGGCACGGGCGCCGCGGGCGTCGCCGAAGCGCACCACGCGACCGAGGAGGCGATCCGCGACAGCGGCCTGCCGTTCACGATGCTGCGCCACCCCTTCTACAGCGACGCGTTCGTCCCGCGGTGGTCCGGCGGCGAGCTGACCAGCAGCACCGGCGGACGTGGCCTGAACACCGCGTTCCGGTCCGACCTGGCCGACGCCGCCGCGACTGTGCTGCTCGGTGGGGAGCACCTCGGCCGGGCCTACGACTTCACCGGGCCGCTGTGGACGTACCCGGACCTGGCCTCCGCGCTGGGCCTGTCCTACCGGGAGGTGCCGGACGCCGGGCCCGGTCCCATGAGCTGGATCAACTCCCGGGTGCGAGCGGGGGCCCTGGAGTACCAGAGCGCTGATCTGGCACAGGTCCTCGGCAGGCCGCCGGAGTCGGTCCTCGCCCGGCTGCGCGCTCGCTGACCGACCGGAGTCCGAAGTGGACGGACGGCCGCGCTCGACCTGAGACGGGCGTCGTTTCGGCGGGTCGTCGTTCGGGAATGATGTCGGGGTGGGCAACGGGGAGACCGTGGTGCTGCGCCGCTACGTCCAGTACGTGCTGGACCAGGCGCGGATCCTGGTCGCGACGGTCTCGGCGACGCTGTGGGGTGTTGCCGCGGCGTACGCGCTGGTCAAGATCGGTGCTCCCGGAAAGGTGCTGTACCTCCCGCTGGTGTTGTTCATCGGGGTCCAACTGGGCGGCACGGTGTGGTCCGAGGTGTGGGTGCCGCACCGGCACGGCGGGGCCACGCCCGCGATGCGGCGGTTGGGGCTGCGGATCGTGCGGATCGACGGCGGGGAGCCCAGCCTGCGGGACTACCTCGTGCGGTGGCTGCTGTTCGCCGTGGACGGTCTGTTCCTGTGCCTGGTCGGGGTGGTGTTGATCGCGATCACACCGCGGAACCAGCGGCTGGGGGACATCGTGACGCGGACCGTGGTGGTGCGCTGCGAGCCGTCGTCCTAGGACCGGGCGGCGGTGATGGCGGCCATGGCGGCCCGCGCTCGGAGCTGGCCGGGCACCAGTTCACCCTCGGCGCGGGCCTTTTCGAGGGTGGAGGTCCACCACGCCAGGTCGTCGAGCGTGATGGTCAGGCCGGCGGCGGTCATCGGGTTGACCGGCCGGCCCTGCTCGTCGAACGCGTCGTTGACGAAGGGGATGACGGTGGCGTTGCGCAGGGGGACGGCCTCCGCCTCCACGAACATCTGGGCCAGGTGCTCGATGGCGCGGACCCCTCCGCCGATGCCCGCGCTGTAGCCGATCGCGGCGACGGGCTTGTGCCGGAACCCGAAGGACAGCCAGACGCTGTCGATGGCGTTCTTCAGCGCGGCCGGGACGCTGTGGTTGTACTCCGGGGTGACGACGAGGAACGCGTCGGCCTCCTTGACCTTCTTGTTCCAGGCCCGCACGAGGGGGTCGGAGTAGGTCGGGTCGGCCAGGTCGCCGATGGTGCCCGCGTGTTCGGCGAAGAACGGCAGCGGCCAGTCCCGCAGGTCGACGAGTTCCACGTCGCAGCCGCCGCGCGCCCGCAGTTCGGACATCACCCAGGGGACGACCCGATCGGCCGCCCTGGTGGGTCGGGTGCTGCCCATGATCACCAGAAGCTTCGACATCAGCTCTCTCCTCATCGTGGCGCGAACTCGCGGACGACGAACCGCCCGCGATCGTTCACGCAGCGTACTGTACGCGATGTTAACTGTACGCGGGATGTAAAGTGGTTCTCGTGGAACGAGCAGCGCCGGCGACGACGGACCCGGACGCCACCGAGGCGCCGTGCTGCGGCGCCCGTGCCGTCACGGACATCCCCAGCGGGATGGTGCAGCTCAGCCACCTGGTCCAGGCGGTCCAGACGCGCGTGGCCGGCCACCACGACCTGACTCCCGTCCAGGCCAGACTCCTGTGCCTGC
>DATMCA010001830.1:0-6153 GCA_035559015.1 Umezawaea sp.
GACCGCGACTTCGGCACCCCCGAGACCTTGCAGAGCGACCTGTTCTCCGTGCCCGCCGACGGCGGCGGTGAGCCGGAACTGCTGGTGCGCACCGAAGGCAACGCCTCGCTGCCCGTGCACGGCCCGGACGGCACGCTCTACTTCTACGGCTGCGAGTACACCGGCATCCACTCGGTCGCCCGCAACATGGGGCTCTGGGCGTTCTCCGCCTCGGGTCTGCGCAGGCTCACCGACGTCGAGACCGTCGACTGCGAGCGCGCGGCGGGTGCGGCCGTTCCGACCGGGTCCGGCGTCCTGGTCGCGGTGCGCAACCGCGGGGCCGTCGAGCTGCGCCGCGTGCCGCTGGACGCCTCCGGCGCCGTGCTCGCGGACCTGGAGCTCGTCACCGGGCGGAACGCCGAGGTCAAGGCGTTCGGCGAGCACGACGGCCGGGTCGTGGCCGTGGTGTCCACTTCGGACAACCCCGGCGAGGTCGAGCTGGTCGGGACCGGTGTGCTGACCGACTTCGCCGGGCCGGTCCGGGCGGCGGGCCTGCACCCGGCGGTGGAACTGACCGGGACCGCGCCCGACGGGTACCAGGCGCACGGCTTCCTGGTGCTCCCCGAGGGCGAAGGCCCGCACCCGGTGCTGCTGGCCGTCCACGGCGGGCCGTTCATGTACCACGGGCACGGGTTCTACGACGAGGCGCAGATGTACGCCAGCGCCGGGTACGCGGTCGTGCTGCCGAACCCGCGCGGGTCCGCCGGGTACGGACAGGAGCACGGGCGGGCCGTGATCGGCGCCTTCGGCACGGTGGACGTGGACGACGTCCTGGCGGTCCTGGACGCCGCTCTGGAGCGCCCCGACCTGGACGCCGACCGCGTGGGTGTCATGGGCGGGTCGTACGGCGGGTTCATGACGAGCTGGCTGGCCGCGCACCACGGTGAGAGGTTCCGGGCGGGGTGGAGCGAGCGTGCCGTCAACGCGTGGGACTCGTTCGGCGGGTCGTCCGACATCGGGTGGTTCTTCGTCGACGCCTACTGCGGGACGGACCCGGCGAAGCAGCAGGCCATGAGCCCGCTCACGTACGCGGAGAAGATCACCATGCCGTTCGCGGTGGTGCACTCCGAGCACGACTGGCGCTGCCCGCTGGAACAGGCCCAGAGGATGTTCGTCGCGCTGCGCCGCAACGGCGTGGACGCGGAGATGCTGATCTTCCCCGGTGAGGGCCACGAGCTGACGCGTTCCGGGAAGCCCCGGCACCGCCACCAGCGGTTCGACGCGGTGCTGGACTGGTGGTCCAGGCACCTGGGGTGAGCGGGTTCCCGTGGGCGGGATGTCTCAATGGCTAGCGGTGAGGCCGTTCGTGCGGCACTCTGCCTCCATGCAGTGGACCGTCCGGACGGCGCGCCCGGAGGACGCCACGGAGATCGCCAGGATCAACGTGGCCGCCTGGCAGCACGCGTACCGGGGCATCGTCGCCGACCCCGTGCTGGACCGGATGCTGCCCGAGAGCAGGTTGCCGGGGTGGACCCGCGTTCTCGCCCTGCCCGAGCCGTCGGCTGTTTTCGTGTCGGTTTCGGAGGATGGGGTGATCGGGGCTTACTGCGCGGTGGACGCTGTGCGGGAGGTCGGGGATTCGCATCCGGATCTGCACACCGGGGAGATGACGGCTATTTACGCGGATCCTCGGTTTCGGGGGACCGGGGCTGGGCATGAGGTGCACGAGACGGCTGTGCGGCATTTGATCGAGCACGGGTTTCGGTATGCGGTGTTGTGGGTTTTTCAGGACAACACGCCCAGTCGGGAGTTTTACGAGGCTCATGGGTGGAGGCATGACGGGGTCGTGCACCGGTATGAGCTGGGGGAGCAGGAGTTGCCTGAGGTGAGGTATGCGAGGTTCTTGTCGGCGCCTCGGAGGAGTGCGGCTGTGGGGCGGCGGAGGAAGAACTGAGCTGGGCCCCGGCCTGGGGTTTTTGGCTAGTGCGACCGTGAGTGCCGGCGGTGGTGTGTCGGTGACTGGGAGTACCAGCGTGGTGTGGTCGATTTGACTCAATGCCGTTAACTTTGGGCTGGCTTGTTGAAGACGTAAACTGTCGGCGGACCCGGATGGCGCGCAGATAGGTGGCTATCTTTCTTCACGGGTTTTGAACTATACTGAATCCGTTTCACCGCTCGCGGACAGGTGCGATTCCGTCGCGCAGCAAGAGGGTCCTCCATGATCTCCGCAAGAACCACGTCGCGAAGAATCCTCAGTCCCCTCAGGGGAAAAATGCGCCATACTCATCGTGGTTCGCTTCACGACCTTCACCGCGTGAGTGAACGATACGCGGTCCGGATCGCACTGGTCACGGCAGGCCGCGTCGACCATCAGGGCGCGCAGTGAATAGTGCGCCAACAGAATCCCCCATATCTCCTGCCGCACAAAACTCGGAGTACAGGATCGAAGGGTCGCACGAGGAATGAGCAGATGATTTTTGATCTCATCGAAGACGTGCTCGATTTCCCAGCGCTCGGCATAGGTACGGGCAAGATCGTCGGCGGTAGCATCGTCCGGATCGAGGATGGTGGTGATCAGGCAGACCGTCTCTCTTTCCCCGTCCTTGCCGCGATCCGTGACCATGTATTCGATCACGCGTACCGGAATCGCCGTCGCATCACGGATATCCGCAACATCCGACGGATAGCGGACCGCCTTCCGTCGCAGCTTGTCCGTGCTGATCTCCGAGAGATACGACCCGTCCCGCAACTGCTTCACCACGGGCAGCTTCATCCCGGCCTGTACTCGAAACAGCAGGTCGGCACCGGTCTGCATCATGTCGCGGAAGAACTCGAACGAATAGAACCCGCGATCACACATGACCAGCATGTCTGGGCCGAGATGGCCCCGAAGCTCCAACGCCAGGGCTCGCTCACCGGCGAAGGCCGAACCCAGTTCCGCCGCGATCACCGCGTGCGTCCCGACCTCGACCAACCCTACGACGAGAATTTGCGGAAACGGCCCGTCCTTCTTCCCTTTACGTCGCCCGAACTCCGCCTCGTTCTCCGACGAATCAGGAAGATTGAGAATAGTGCCATCGAAGGCCATGAGTCGCCTGTTCCCGAGCCAGCATCCAGGCGTCGTCGGCTTTCCCAGCAAGACGGCCGTCTCGTCGAAAACCTCCTTCATGACCGTGTCAGGAACACGCTTCCGCGCCTGACACAGGGCACTCGCGGTCGGCACCGACCATATTCCCTTCCAGAAACTGGCCGTCCGCAACGATTCCATCATCTTGCGGACCACTTCACGATATCCGTCCCCGAAGAACAGGGCCATCGCGACGACGAAGTACACCACGGCAATATCGGGAAGCTTCCGCATCCGCGCCTTCTCGCGGGGATGCCTTTCCAGTACCCGCTCGATCGTTTGACGCTTAACCACGGATGTCAGGGCGCCGATCGCGATTGCATTCGACGGTCGCAATGACTTGCTCAACACCTTCGACACAAGATCATCTTAGTATAAGGGCGAAGGTCAAAGTTAACGGCATTGCGATTTGACTTGGGGCCCCTAGATTTGCCCCTTCGTCGGGCCAAAAAGGGCAGGAGTGAAGCCCGCAGCCCGACTAATTTTAAGGGGCAAATCCCCCAAGTAAAATCGACCACGGTTTAAGGCCCGGTTTGGCTGCGGGTTGGTTGTGTGGCCGTGAATTAGGGCCTGGTCCGTTGGCCGGTTGTGGGTGGGGCGGCTTTGCCGCTAGCCCAGCAAGGTGTAATTCAGTTCTTGGCACACGCGTGCTAGTGGTAGGTCCAGTCCGGGGTGGTCCAGCGGTAGTAGTACGTCCGGTGATGCTGGTAGGCAGGTTGCGCCTGGTGGGTCCCAGAGGCAGACGGCTGGGTCGCCTGAGTCCATGGAGGAGCGGTACCAGAGGCCGTCCAGTTCTGGGTGGGCTGCGCGGATGGCGCGGGCCCAGGCTTGGGTTAGGTGTTTTGGGCCGCTGCTCAGTTCTTGTGAGGCGCCGACTCTGGTGGGCCACAGGCCGGTGAGATCCAGCAGTCTTAGGGTTCGTCGTGGTCTTAGTGCCACCAGGAACGGGCTTCTGGTTCGGCGGTCCACCACTGAGGTTGCCTGGAAGACTTCTGCGACGCTGGTTCGCACCGTGAGGCCGAAGTACAGGACTCCGTGTTCCTGTGCGACCGCCGGCGTGCCGTCCGCTGTGGGGGGTTGGGTGTCGAACCTGGCGTGCGGCAGGGGGCCGGTGTAGCGGAACGTGTTCCACCGCTGGGGGTGTTGCCCTTTCGCGGTGAAGACGCGCACCAAGCGGGTTGCCCGGTGCACTGCCACCACGTCTTCCGTTCGGCGCAGTATTGCCTGCAGCACGGCGGGAGCGGGCGGCTGGGGGAGCCGTGACATGCGGATCCAGGTGGCTAGGGGACGTGGGTCAGACGGGGGTGCCGAGCATGCCCGCCAGGTCTGCCACGCGGCGAGGGTCGCCGCCTGCCAGCAGCCATTCGCGCGGGGTCGTCGGGGTGCCGTCCACCAGCAGGTCTTCCTGGGCGGTGGTCATGAAAGCGGCCACCACCAGCGCCGGCTGGTCCTGGGCGACCGTGGCCAGCACGGTTTCCAGGCCGGGGAGGACGCCGGTGCCCGCGAACTGCCACGCGGGGAGGCGCCAGCTGCCCTTGTCCTTCCAGCCGACGAGCCTGCCGACGCCGAGGCGGTGCCGGATGCGGCTGGTGTCGACCTGGAGCTGGTGTGCGGCTTCGGCGACGGTGAGCGCGGAGTCGCGCAGCACGGCGAGCGCGACGACCGTGCGCGCTCTGGGTTGTGCGTCCGCCGCGGTGAGCGGACCGAGGTCAAGGCCCACCTCGGTCAGCACCTCGCGCTGGTCGGGCGTGAAGTAGCTCGCGGGCTCCGGGTGGGGAGGTGCGAGCCGCTTGGCGGCCTCTTCTACCAGTGTGAGGAACTCCGAGGGCGTGACCTGTAGGCCGGCCTTGGCCAGCACCGTCTCCAGCGCAGGACTCATGCGCACAGAGTATCCCGCGCGTGCGCCTTTGTGCGCCCGATCGGGAAGATTGGTCGGAATGTTCCACTGTGCGCGCACAACTCACCACCCTACGTAAACATTCCAGGTCCGGCACTAGTCGAAGGTCGTGAGTTGGCCCTCATCGGGAGCCGGCTACCATTCGGGCCGCGTCACTCGGCGCGCTCGGACGTGCGGGGGTGGTTGTTCGATGGTGACGGATGCCGGGTACTCGGTCCGGTCGGACAAGCCCACGCTCGCGGTCGTCGCGGCCTGGCTGGTGGTGATGGTCGGGACGCTCGTCCACGTGATGACGCGCCCGTTCGACTGGTCGCTCGACCTCCGCGTGTACCGCAACGGCGGCGGCGCGTGGCTCCAGGACCTGCCGATCTACGTCGACCACTTCGGGTCCTCGATGGGCGGCCCCGACCTGCCGTTCACCTACCCGCCGATCGCGGTGGTGCTGTTCAGCCCGCTGGCGGCCGTCCCGCTGCCCGCGGCGATCTTCATCATCGCGCTGCTGAACCTCGCCGCGCTCACGGCGCTCTGCCTGATCGCCGCGGTCCGGGTGTGCGGTCGCGGTCCGCTGGCCATCCGCTACGGCCTGGGCGCCGCCGTCGTCAGCTCGGTCTTCGACCCGGTGCGCGAGACGCTGTCGTTCGGCCAGATCAACCTGCTGCTCGCCGTCCTCGTGCTGCTGGACTGCCTGCTCACGAGCATCCGGATCCCGCGCGGCACGCTCATCGGCCTGGCCGCGGCCATCAAGCTGACGCCCGCGGTGTTCGTGCTGTTCTTCCTCGCGGCCAAGCAGTGGCGGCCCGCGATCACGGCGTTCGTGTCGTTCCTGGTGTTCGGCGCGCTGGGCTACGCGATCATGCCCACCGACGCCCGCCAGTTCTGGTTCCACGCGCTGCTCGACCCCGGCCGCGTCGGCAGGCTGACCTACACCGCCAACCAGTCGCTGCGGGGTCTCGTGGCCCGGCTGGGCCTGGACGGCACGCCGCAGGTCGCGGTCTGGGTGCTGCTGAGCCTGGTGGTCGTCGTCCTGGCCGTGGTCGCCGCCGCGAAGGCCCGCCGCGCGAACGACGACGTGACCGCGTTCCTGGTCGTCGCGGTCGCGGGCCTGCTGGTCTCCCCGGTGTCCTGGGGCCACCACTGGATCTGGATCGCC
>DATMCA010001831.1:0-2733 GCA_035559015.1 Umezawaea sp.
CCAGCGATGGTGATCGTGCTGGTCACCGCTGCACCGCGGTCCGGGATGGCGACGTCAGCATCGTTGGTCTGCTTGTCGCACCCGGTGGGCGGCGGCGTGGTGGTGCCGTACGGGCTGATGGCCTTGTTGGCCGCGTACATCAGCATCGGCTTGACCTTCGGCCAGAACGTGCCCGCCTGGCACGAGTAGGTCGGGAAGAAGCCGCTGCACGAGCCGCTGCTCGGGCCGATCTCCCAGACGAAGCTGGCCACGCCGAGGTCGTCGTAGACCCAGTCGTCGGTCGCACCTGCGGCGTTGTACAGGACTTCGCCGGGCTGGCCGGAGGTCCAGCCGGAGCCTGCGATGGCCTGGAGGTCGGTGCCCATCTTGCGGAGCGGGGCGTCGTTGCCGGCCTTCTGGGTGGAGTCGTAGCCCCACGGGAAGAGGATCAGGTTGGAGTAGCTGTGCATGCTGACGACGACACCGGTGGTGTCGGCGGGAGCCGCGTCGCCGGGGGCCGTGCCGCGCTTGTCCTGGTACAGGTTGCGCCACAGCGCTTGGAGCGCCTTGGTCTCGACCTCGGAGTTGGCGCTCGGGCCCTTGTAGGTCTGGTCGCACGGCTGGCTCGACGTGCCCTGGCCGCCCCAGTGCGAGCTGGTGTTGCGGTTCAGGTCGATGCCGAGCTGGCTGCTGGCCGAGCCGGAGCAGTTGGAGCCGTTGGTGCCGTTGGCGTTCTTGCGCTGGTAGATCGGCGAGTTGCCGCCCTGCTGCACGATGTTGACGCCGTCGGGGTTGGCCTGCGGGACGACCCACACCTCGGTCGTGTCCAGCAGCGAGGTGACGGCGGTGTCGGTGCCGTAGCCGGCCGTCAAGTAGTCGATCCAGCGCCACGCGACGTCACCTGTGGTGAGTTCGCGGGCGTGCAGCTGGCCCATGACGAAGAAGCGGGGCTTGGGCGCGGTCGGGTTGAGCGCGCAGTCGCCGGCGTTCAGCTTGGTGATGCAGATGGCTCGCAGGTCGTAGCCGCCCGCGCCCTGGGTCTTCTTCCACGAGTCGCCGTAGTCGACCAGCGTGGTGAGCGTCGGGTACTGGGTCGCGACGGCGTCCAGGTGCGAGTAGTGGGCGTTGACCGTGTGGTAGCCGCCGTAGAAGGTCTCGTTGATGTCGGCCGCGTCGACCTGCGACTTCTTCGCGGGCGGCGTCCACTGCGGCGGTGCCAGCACCTGGTCGACGACCGCGGTGAAGCCCGCCTGCTGGAGCCGGGCGCCCTCGTCCTTGCTGCCGAGCACGAACAGGCTGTCGCCGTCGCGCTGCTCCAGCACGTCGAAGCCGCGGCTGAGCAGGTTCTGCGACGGCTCACCGAGCGGCGCGTGGACCTTGTAGACGTAGGTCGGACCTGGCTGGGCGGCCGTCGTGACCGGCAGTGGCCCGGCGGTGCCAGGTACACCGCTCGTGATCACCGCACCCGCGGCCGCGATGGCGACCGCGATGGACACCATCGAACGTTTTCTCGACAACACGGTTGATCCTCTCGCAGGGTTGAGCTGGAGGATGGGGCAAAAACCGCGTCGAAAACACCCTCCAACCGGCCATACATGGGCGTTATGGACCAAGAGGTGGAGCGCGTCGGGTGGCGCCGCACCCCTAGGTGGGGGTAGGCCTGAGCCATGACGGACGAAGAAATCATCACGCGCATCTCGCACCTCGTCGAAGAGGAGCACGAGCTGGAGAACTCGAAGATCGGCGAGGGTCTCTCCACCGACGAGGCGCAGCGCCTCAAGCAGATCGAAGTGGGCCTCGACCAGTGCTGGGACCTGCTGCGCCAACGCCGAGCCCGCCGAGCCGCCGGCATGGACCCGGAAGCAGCCGAGGCCCGCTCCGAGGGCATCGTCGAGGGCTACCGCCAGTAGCGGTCAGGACTCCCCGGCGGACATGGGAACAACTGCTTGGAGCGAACGTCCCACGGACTGGACCAGGTGGACACCGAAGCCGCTCGGTGAACGCGGCACGTCGCGCGACTGCTCGACGTGCCGCGCCGGGGATCCACGCCCGGCACGGACGACAGCACTGAAACC
The DNA here is from genome assembly GCA_035559015.1 of Umezawaea sp. Classification (GTDB taxonomy): domain Bacteria; phylum Actinomycetota; class Actinomycetes; order Mycobacteriales; family Pseudonocardiaceae; genus Umezawaea. The sequence continues at coordinate 2,055 of DATMCA010001831.1, forward strand.
GGTTGCAGCAGAACGATCGCACTCGCGCTCAACGGGCCCGGCTCCGGCGAACGCGACGACGCGCGGTGTCTCCGACTCGGCTCGGCACAGTCCAGACCGAACTCCGTCCGACTCGATGCGCCGTCTCAGCTGGTCCGGTTCCGCTGTGGACCGAACCGGCCGCCGATGTCCATCCGGGAATGGCGGACGTGGCCGACCGAAGATCCGGCGCCGAGCCGGCTACCGCTGTTCGCGAATGCTGGTCAGGGCCAGGTCGGCTGCTTCGCGGGCCACCTGGCACGGTTCGAAGGCTCGCGGGGCGGGCTTGGGGGCGGTGCGCATCTTGATCGTGGCGGTGAGGATCTGGCTGTCGGTGATGCCGACGACGAAGCCGCAGATGCCCTGCCTGCGTTCGTCCGCGGGGGCGTTGAGCAGGGCCGGGTAGTCCTGGAGGGGAGCTTGGAGTTCGAAGAGCTGGAAGGTGCTCTTGAGTTCGTAGACGCGGTCCAGGCCACCGTTGCCGTTGCCCGTGGTGAAGGTGAACGTGACATGTTGGCCGCTGTCGCCGTCCGTGTCGTCCCACGTGCAGATGGGGCCGGTGGGGGTTCCTTCCTCCACGCCTTGGACGCCCGCCATCTCCAACGTCTTGAGCTGCGGCTCGGACAGGAGGGTGCAGGGTTTCTTGGTCGCCTTGGCCGAG
>DATMCA010001832.1:0-9047 GCA_035559015.1 Umezawaea sp.
CGAGCAGCCCGACGCTGCCCAGCAGGCCGATGACGACCGGGGTCAGGTGGAGGTCGCGGACCAGGAACACCACGACCACGGCCCCGTGGGCGGACTGGAAGAGCACGAACGTGGCACCGTGGCAGCCGATCGCCCGGAGCACGGGGTGGCGGAAGACCACGTCGAGGCCTTCGCGGACGTCGGGCCACATGCGCCGGTCGCCCGAAACCACTGGCAGCGGTTCGGGAGACCGGATCCCCCGCAACCACAGCGCGGACCACAGGTACGTGCAGGCGTCGACCAGCAGCGCCACGGGCGCGCCCGCCCACTGCACCAGGGCGCCGCCGAGGCTCGGCGCGACGAGCGCGGCGGTGGACCGGTTGAGCTCCAGCTTCGTGTTGGCCTCGACGAGGTGGTCGCGGTCGACCAGCCGCGGCACGTACGACGGGTGGGCGATGTCGAAGACCACCGTGAGCGTGCCGGTGACCAGCACGACCGCGTAGAGCTGCCCCAGGGTGAGCACCCCGAACGCGGCCGCGGCCGGGACGCTGAGCAGCGCCAGCGCCCGCCCGACGTCAGCGAGGACCAACAGCGGGCGGCAGCGCAGCCGGTCGCACCACACGCCGACCTGCAACCCGATGAGCAGGAACGCGATCGTCTGGCCGAACCTCAGCAGCGCCACCTCGAACGACGTGGCGTCCAGCACCGTCACCGCCAGCAGCGGCACGGCCAGCACCGAGACGCCCGTGCCGACCTGGCTGACCACGTCCGCCGCCCACAGGTGGCGGAAATCCCCGTCCCTCAGCAACCCCATGCCGACATGATGCCGGAAGCGGCAACTAACTTGAGCCTGGTTGGGTCAACTTCTGCAACGCCGGGAGGATCGAGGTCACGACGGCCCACGCGCCGGGGATGAGCAGCAGCGCGGCGACCGTGACGGCCGGGAACATCACCATCGACTCGACCGGGCCGCCGGTGCGGAAGCGCAGCCACTTGGGCGGCCGCAGCTCGTACCAGGTCTCGCCCGCGATCGGCAGCGGGAACAGGAACGGGCAGCCGGAGATCGTCACGGCGTCGCCGAGGCAGTGCACGAAGCAGCCGACGGCCACGGCGATGCCCAGCACGCCGGACAGCTCGTCGAGCTGCGCCAGGGCCGCGTCGAAGCCGAACCGGACGAGCCACCACCCGACGGCGCCGACGAACACGACCGCGACCCAGTCCCCCAGCGCCGCCTCGGCCAGCAGCACCGCGAAGACCGCGACGCCGAGCACCGCCCACTTGCCGCCCAGTTCGGTGACGCCCGCGGTCAGGTAGCCGAGCAGCACGGCGAACAGGACGGTGTGCGACAGGTGCCTGTGCTCGCCGGTCACCGGTTCGTCGCGCGGGCCCTTGGTGATCGCGTAGATGTACCTCGACGACTTGCGGAGGATGAACGACACGATCCCGGTCAACGGGCCGAGGTAGCGCGACGCGGTCGAGTGCCGGTGGTCGAAGTCGGGCAGCAGGGCGAACCCCGCCGTCACCAGTCCGACGAGCAGCGCACCGCCCAGGTCGCCGTGGCCCAGCAGTGGGGCGATCCCCAGTCCCGCACACCACCCGGTGAGCGCGTGCGTTCGTCCCATCACCCGTTCGAGCATCCGGGCCGGGCCGTTCAAGGTCAAGTTCCGCAGATCCCGGCCTCGGTGCAGCATGACGCCATGGGCGAGATCAGGGTCGGCACGTCGGGCTGGGTGTACCCGCCGTGGCGCGGTGCCTTCTACCCGCCGGGTCTGGCGCAGAAGCGGGAGTTGGAGCACCTTTCGCGGCAGGTCACGTCCGTGGAGGTCAACGGCTCGTTCTACTCGCTGCAACGGCCGTCGAGCTACCTGAAGTGGGCGGCCCAGACCCCGGACGACTTCGTGTTCTCGCTCAAGGGCGGCCGGTTCATCACGCACCTCAAGCGCTTGCGCGACAGCGGGGACACGCTCGCGAACTTCTTCGCCTCCGGCGTCCTCGCGCTCGGCCCGAAGCTGGGGCCGGTCCTCTGGCAGTTGCCGCCGACGCTCCGGTTCGAGCCGGACCTGCTGGCCGAGTTCCTCGGCAACCTGCCCCGAACGACCGCGGCGGCGGCCGAACTGGCGACCCGGCACGACGAGCGCGTCGACCCGGCGTGGACGACGACCGACGCCGACCGGCCGCTGCGGCACGCCCTGGAGGTCCGCCACCCGACGTTCGACGATCCGGCGCTCCCCGACCTGCTGCGCGAGCACGGGGTCGCGCTGGTGGTCGCCGACTCGGCGGGCAAGTACCCGTACCTGGAACACGTGACCGCGGACTTCGTCTACGTCCGGCTGCACGGCGCCGACGAGCTGTACGTCAGCGGCTACACCGACGAGGGGCTCGACGAGTGGGCCGCGAAGGTGCGCGGCTGGGCGGCCGAGGGGGACGTGTTCGTCTACTTCGACAACGACGCGAAGGTCATGGCACCGCGCGACGCGATGGCCCTGATCCGAAAGGTCGAGTAGCCGCTCCGGCGTGTCGCCCACACAATCGGGTGAACGGCGGGCAACTCCGACGCGGGATTGGGCCGAACGGCCGAGTCTGGACCGATGCGCGAGCGACGGAGGTTCCCCATGACCCGAAGCCTTTTGACGGCGTTGGCCATCACGGCGGGAGCCCTCGTCGCGAGCGGCAGCGCGTCCGCCCAGGAGTCCGCCGAGGCGGTGTGCGACCGCGGCGAGTTCTGCCTGTGGGGCGGTGTCGGCTACACCGGTCCGGTGAAGCGGCTCGACCTGGAGTCGGCCAACCCCGGCGAGTGCATCCCGATCCCCGGCGGGCTGGTGGCGCGGTCGTTCGTGAACCGGCTGACCAGGGACGCGAGCGTCTTCCAGGGCGAGACGTGCTCGACCGAGGCCGAGTTCACCACCTATCCCGGCAAGGGCACGTACGTGCCGGACGCCCCTTTCGTCGTGCGAGCTATCCAGGTGTGGGAGCGCTGAGGGCCAGCAGTTCGGCGACGGCCTCCTCGGCGTCGCCGTCCGGGATGAGCGCGATGGCGAGCAGCGGCGCCCCGACGCGGGCCCACTCCAGCAGCCGGTCGCCGTCGAGCCCGGCCGCTTCCGCGAGTCGGGCGCACCGGCTCTCCACCCCGTCCAGACCGGCCCCGGCCAGCACGTAGTCGAAGGCGTCGAAGCACGGGTCGCCGACGCAGATCTTCGGGTCGACGGCCACCAGCCCGCGCGGGCCGCCGTCGAGCACGTTGCCCAGGTGCAGGTCGCCGTGCAGGGCCACCCGCGTCGACTCGGTGTCCACCAGCCTCGTGCACCGCTCGACCGCCAGGTCCCACGCCCGGCGGCTGATCCGGGCGCCGATCGCGGGTTCCGCCAAGCGCTTGCCGATGCGGGCGAAGAACTCGTCCGACCGGTCGCGCAGGTCGCGCGTCGGGCCGGTGGGCGGCTCGACGGCGTGCAGCGCGGTCATCAGCTCCGCCCAGGACTCCGGTGAGGGGTGCGGGTCGAGTTCGTCGGCGGCCGTGCCGGGCCGGACCTCCTCCAGCACCACGGCGTCCGCGCGGGCGGCGAGCACGGCGGGCACCCGGCCGGACGGGGCGAACCGGCGCAGCACCGCGACCTGCTCGGCCAGGAACGGCTCCTCGGGGCTGAGCTTGAGCACGGCGGGCGTGCCGTCGGGCCACGTGCAGCGCACCACGACCGACGAGGCGCCGTCGGGGATCAGGTCGCCCAGCACCAGTCCCCACTCGGCGGCGGCCCGTTCCGCACGGGCGGGCGCGTCGGCGCACCAGGCCGTGACGGACGGTCCGAATCGACGGGTCAGGCGTTCGGTGATCTCCTCGACGTCCACCCGCGAAACCCTTCCAGAAAGCGATTCCCCGGCACATCGAATTACTCGTGGGGAATCCTCCGGATTCGAGCATTCATCAGGTACGTGACCACGGGAATTCCCTGTCACAGCGGTAACTCTCCGAAATCGACCTCCCCCGGAAATGACCACACGATCGTGTGAACACCCTTCAAGAAAGTCCGTCGTTCCGCCTACGTTTCCCGCCTAGCCGTGCTGCGTCAGCACGAAGAGGAGACACAACGGTGACGGTGGCCGAGTCCGGATTACACGGTTTGATGCTCAGCCGGGTGGAACGTGATCGGGAGTTGACCCCCCGCGCCGCGGAACTCGTGATCGCGGCCTGCCGTGGCGAGGCGGCGTTGAACCGCGTGCTGGACGGCGTGCCGGCCGACGACGAGCCCGCCGCGCACCCCCGGCAGGCGGTGGGCGGCGGGATCTACCTGTCGGGCGTGCGCGTGCGGGGCTTCCGCGGCATCGGTCCGGAAGTGGACCTGCCGCTGGTGAGCGGGCCGGGGCTGACCGTCGTGACCGGCCGCAACGGGTCGGGCAAGTCGAGCTTCGCCGAAGCCGCGGAGTTCGCCCTGACCGGCAACAACACCCGCTGGACGAAGTCGCTCAACGAGGTGTGGCGCCAGGGGTGGCGCAACCTGCACGCGCCGGACGACGTCTCGGTGGCGATCACGCTGGTCCGGGCGGGCACCGCGGGCGCGACGATGATCCGGCGGGCGTGGGCGGAGGGCGACGACTTCGCCGGGGGCACGTGGACCGAGCAGCGCAGCGGGGAGGAGGCAGCGCCGTTCGACCAGGCCAAGTGGCGGGCGGCGTTGGAGACCTACCGGCCGTTCCTGCCCTACAGCGAGCTGGGGAAGTCGTTGGAGGGCAAGCCGAGCGAGCTGCACGACGCGGTGCACAGCCTGCTGGGGCTGGAGGCCATCACCGACGCGCAGAACCGGCTCGCCGAGCACCGCAAGCGGTTGGCGGACGTGGTCGCGAAGCCGCACGACCGAAGGGCGAAGGTGCGCGCGGAACTGGCGGCCTCACCCGACGGCCGGGCGCAGCGGGCGGCCGAACTGCTGGGGCAGGACCACCCCGACCTCGACGCGCTGGCGGACCTGGCGCTGGGCACGGACGTCGGCGGGGGCGGGACGCCGCTGCTGCTCCAGGTGACCGAGCTGCCGCTGCCGTCGGCCGCGGACCTGGCGCGCTGCCTGGAGGAGCTGGACGCGGCGCTCGCGGGCGTGACCGCCGTGGCGACCGACGGCGCGCAGATGTGCCTGCGCACCAGCGAGGTCCTGCGCGTGGCGCTGGAGCTGCACGAGGCCAAGGGCAACAAGTCGTGCCCCGTGTGCGGCATCGGCGTGCTGGACCAGCGCTGGTTCACGGCGACGACGAAGCGCGCGGAGACCCTGGCGGCGGCAGCGGCGGCGCTGCACGACGCGGGCACCCGGCTCGACACGGCGACCGCCTCGGCGCGGTCGTTGTGCGGGCAGGTGCCCACCCTGCTCAAGGAGGTCGACGGCCTCCTGCACACCGAGGCGGCGCGCACGGCGTGGGCCGAGTGGGCGCAGTGCTCCGGCAGCGAGGACCCGATCAAGCTGCGCGCCGACCTGCCCGTGCTGCACGCGGCGGTGCTGGCGGCCGTCGACGCGCTCAAGGCCGCGGCGCAGGAGCAGATCGACAAGCGCGACCTGGTGTGGCGGCCGATGGCGCTCGCGCTGTTCGAGTGGCACTCCCAGGCCGAGCGGGCGCTGGCCGACCAGCAGGTGCTCGCCGACGTGACCGAGGCCGAGAGCTGGATCCGAAGAACCGCGGCGCGGCTCCGCTCGGAGCGGATCGCGCCGTTCGCCAAGGAGTCGCAGCGCATCTGGCAGCGGCTCCGCCAGCAGAGCAACATCGACCTCGGCACCGTGCACCTGGAGAGCACCGGCCAGGACAACCGGCGGGTGGAGCTGGACGTCTCGGTCGACGGCAAGCCGAACTCGGCACTCGCCGTGATGAGCCAGGGCGAACTGCACGCGATGGCCCTCGCGCTGTTCCTGCCGAGGGCCGTGGTGGACGAGAGCCCGTTCCGGTTCGTGGTGATCGACGACCCGGTGCAGGCGATGGACCCGGCCAAGGTGGACGGTCTGGCCCAGGTCCTGGCCGATGTCGGCCTCACCCGCCAGGTGGTGGTCTTCACCCACGACGAGCGCCTCGTCGAGGCGGTGCGCAGGCTGCGGCTCACCGCGACCGTGTGGGAGGTGTGCCGGGCCGAGAACTCCGTGGTGCAGGTGCGGATGTGCGACGACCCGGTCGGCCGGTACCTGTCCGACGCGCGGGCCATGCGCACCACCGACGACCTGCCCGAGGAGGCCCGCGCCGAACTGGTCGCCTCCTGCTGCCGCTCGGCGCTGGAAACCGCGGGCGACACCAGGTTCCGCCAGGTCCGGCTGGCCCGCGGCCAGTCGCACGCCGAGGTGGAGCAGGTGCTGGAGCAGGCGCTGACCACCCGGCAGCGGCTGTCGCTCGCCGTGTTTGACGACCTGTCCGAGAACCGGAACCTGTTGACCCACTTGACGAACACGCTCGGAACCTGGGCCGTGGACGTGCTGCACGCGTGCCGCGCGGGAACGACGTCGTCCTACGACGGCGACCTGCAAACCCTGATCCGGGACACCGAACGACTGACGAACTGGCTGCGAGATGAGTGACGTGACTGATCGGAAAGTGCTCGACCGCCTCGACCACGTGGGCCGGATGCTCGCCGATCCGCGCGGGCTCGACGGGGTGAGGGTGCGCTGCGGCGCCTGGCTGCTGCGCACCACGCTGGAGCGCGCGGTGGTGACGCTGGTGTGCGCCGACGACCAGCAGGCCACCAGGTCCATGCACGCGCTGCTGCTGCGCCTGCCCAAGCACGTGGGCGACGACGTCGCCGCGGACACCACCCAGCTCTGGCACGTGCTGCGCCGGGCCGCGCACCACCACGACTACGAGATCGCGCCGACCGTGGACGAGCTGCGCGGCTGGCACGAGGACACCAGGTGGCTCAGTGGGGCCCTGCTCGCCGCGCAGCCCACTTTGCTGCCGCTGCCCCGCGTCGAGTCCTCGTCGCGGAGGCACGGGTGAGGGTCCTGCTGTTCGCCGACCTCCACCTGGACACGTCCTTCTCCGCCGAGTCGCTCCCCGCGGGTGTGGCGGGTGGGCGCCGGACCGCGCTGCGCACGACGCTGGAGCGGATCACCGCGCTGGCCCGGTCGGAGGGCGTGGACGCGCTGCTGTGCGGCGGCGACCTGTACGAGCACGAGCGGTTCTCCCCCGGCACGGCCGAGTTCCTGCGCGACGCGTTCGAGGACGCCGCCGTGCCGGTGTACCTCGCGCCCGGCGAGCACGACCGGTACGGCCCGCGGAGCCCGTACCAGCAGGTGGCGTGGTCGTCGAACGTGCACGTGTTCACCGAGGACCGCCTGGTGCCCGCGGTGCTCGCCGACGGCGTGACGCTGTGGGGTGCGGCACACCGCGCGCCCGCGACCGGCGAGAGCTTCCTGACCGGGTTCGAGGTCGGGCGCGGCGGCGTGAACCTGGCCCTGTTCCACGGTTCCGAGGTCGCCGCGCTGTCCACCCAGGAGTCCGGGACGGCACCGCACGCGCCGTTCGCCGCCGAGCAGGTCGAGGCCTCGGGCCTGGACCACGCGTTCGTCGGGCACTTCCACACGCCGTGCGACGCCGAGCGGCACACCTACCCCGGCAACCCCGATCCGCTGGCGTTCGGCGAGCGCGGTCCGCGGGGCGCGGTGCTCTGCACCGTGCACGACGCCGGCCGGGTGGACCGGGTCCGCCACGACGTGTCCACCAGCCGGGTGCACGACGTCGAGGTGGACCTGACCGGGGCGGCGCACGCCGACGAGGTGCGCGAGCGGGTCGCCGCCGCCGTGGCCGGGCTGACCGGGACCGCCAGGGTCACGCTCGGCGGCGAGGTCGGCCCGGACGTGGACCTGCGCCCGGCCGACCTGGCGTCGGCCGGGGAGCACCTGGACGCGCTGGTGCCCCGGTTCGGGCCCCTCGGCGTGGCCTACGACTTCGCCGCGCTCGCCGAGGAGCCCACGGTGCGCGGCCGCTTCGTCCGCGACGTGCGGGCCGACCCGCGCCTCGACGACAACACCCGGCGGCGGGTCCTGGTCACCGGGCTGCGCGCGCTCGACGGGCGCACCGCCGACCTTGCCGTGCACTGAGACAGCCAAGACCACGAGGTAGTCATGAGAATCGAGTCCGTGACCGCGCACGCGTTCGGTCCGCTGGCCGGACGGACCCTGGCGCTCGCGCCCGGCCTGACCGTGATCGCCGGCGCGAACGAGTCCGGCAAGTCCTCGTGGCACGCAGCGATCCACGCGGCGCTGTGCGGTCGGCGGCGCGGCCGGGGCGCGGCCACGGTGGCCGAGCGCCGGTTCGCCGAGCAGCACAAGCCCTGGCACAACGACGACTGGCGGGTCTCGTCCGTCGTGGTGCTGGACGACGGGCGGCGGATCGAGCTGTGCCAGGACCTGGCCGGGCGGGGCGGCTGCCGGGCCGTCGACGCCGGGCTGGGCGAGGACGTGAGCGCCGAGGTGATGTTCGAGGGCGCGCCGGACGGGAGCCGCTGGCTCGGGTTGGACCGCAAGTCGTTCGCCGCCACCGCCTGCGTGAACCAGGCGGAGCTGCTGGGCGTGCTGGGAGCGGCCGACGGCCTCCAGGAGCACCTCCAGCGCGCCGCGGCCACCGCGGGCGCCGACGCGACCGCCGTGGCGGCGCTGGAGCGGCTGGAGTCGTTCCAGGGCGACCACGTGGGAGCGGGGCTCGCGAACTCCAGCAAACCGCTCCAGGTGGCCAAGTACCGGCTCAAGCAGGCCAAGCGGGACCTCGCCCACGCCGTGGCCGCGCACGAGAAGTACCTGGACCTCGTGGTGGAGGCGGAGGAACGCCGGGCCGACGCGGACGCCGCCGCCGAGGCCGCCGAACGGGCGGACGCGGTCGCCACCGCGCTGGACGGGCTGCTGACCGCGACCCGTGCGCACACCGCCGCCGTGCGCAAGGCCGTGCGGTCGCGGGAGAAGGCCGATGCCGGGGTCACCGAGGTCGCCAAGGCGGAACGGCGGCTCGCCAGGGTCCACGAGCTGGACGAGCGGTTCGGCGGTGTCGCCCCCGCCGGGCTGGCCGCACAGGACGAGGCGACCCGGATCGTGCACGCGGCCCTCGCGGCGTGGCGAGCGGTACCC
>DATMCA010001833.1:0-3304 GCA_035559015.1 Umezawaea sp.
GAGACCATCGTCGCGGCCTACCACTACCTCGGCCCGGCCGCCGTGGCCCGGCTGCGCGGCATGTTCGCGTTCCTGATCTGGGACTCGCAGCGCAAGGTCGTCTTCGGCGCGCGGGACCCGTTCGGCATCAAGCCGCTGTACTACGCGGTCGGCCCGCACGGCGTGGCGCTGTCCAGCGAGAAGAAGAGCGTGCTCGCCCTCGCGCAGACCATCGGCATCCAGCCGACCGTCGACCGCAAGGCGCTCCAGCACTACCTGATCCTCCAGTACGTGCCCGAGCCCGAGTCGCTGCACGGCGAGATCCGGCGGATCGAGTCCGGCACCTCGTTCACCATCCGCCCCGGCGGCAAGCCGGTGATGGAGCGGTACTTCCCGGCGACGTTCCGCCCGCGCACCGTTCGCGGTGAGTCGGACGAGAACCGCCTGTACGACGAGATCACCGAGGCGCTGCGCGACTCCGTCGCCAAGCACATGCGCGCGGACGTGACGGTCGGCTCGTTCCTGTCCGGCGGCATCGACTCGACGGTGATCGCCGCGCTCGCCAAGGAGCACAACCCGGACCTGATCACGTTCACCACCGGCTTCGAGCGCTCCGGCTTCTCCGAGGTCGACGTGGCCGCCGAGTCGGCCGCCGCGATCGGCGTGAAGCACGTCGTCCGCACCGTGACCGCGCAGGAGATGATGGACTCCCTGCCGCTGATCACCTGGTACCTGGACGACCCGGTGGCAGATCCGGCGCTCGTGCCGCTGTGGTTCATCGCCCGCGAAGCCCGCCAGCACGTGAAGGTCGTGCTGTCCGGTGAAGGCGCGGACGAGCTGTTCGGCGGCTACACGATCTACCGCGAGCCGCTGTCGCTGGCGCCGTTCGAGAAGGTGCCCGGCGCGCTGCGCAAAGCGATGGGCAAGGTCTCCACGAAGATCCCGCAGGGCGTGCGCGGCAAGGACCTCCTGCGGCGCGGGGCGTTGACGCTGGAGGAGCGCTACTACGGCAACGCGCGCATCTTCATGGACGACCAGGTCCGCGCGGTGCTCAAGACGTACGACCCGAGCGTGACGCACATGGACGCCACCGCCCAGGCGTACCGCGAGTCGGCGCACTGGGACCCGGTGACCCGCATGCAGCACGTGGACCTCTTCACGTGGCTGCGCGGCGACATCCTGGTCAAGGCCGACAAGGTGACCATGGCGAACTCGCTGGAACTGCGCGTCCCGTTCCTGGACCCCGAGGTCTTCAAGATCGCGTCGCAGATCCCGTCCGAGCTGAAGATCACCAAGGACACGACGAAGTTCGCGCTGCGCAAGGCGATCCGCGACATCATCCCGCCGCACGTCCTCAACCGCCGCAAGCTCGGCTTCCCGGTGCCGATCCGGCACTGGCTGAAGGACGAGATGCACGACTGGTCGCTCCAGATCGTGGCCGAGTCGCAGACGGACCAGTACATCGACAAGGCCGCGGTCCGCCGGATCATCGAGGAGCACCGCAACAACGTGCAGGACCACAGCCGCCGCATCTGGGCGCTGCTGGTCTTCATGCTGTGGCACGGGATCTTCGTCGAGGGCCGCATCAACCCGGTCGTCCCCGAGCCGCACTACCCCGTCAAGCTCTAGATCCTTGCGAAAGGCCCCCGCCGCGGCGGGGGCCTTTCGCGCGTCGTGGGGTGGGTCACCCGGTCAGAGGCTACCGTTTGGTAGGGCTATCGCAGGTCAGACCGTGCGACCTACGGTCGACGGGTGACTACGCCAGAGGCTGCCACCATGACCGAGCTGATCGAGGACTGCGCCGGGATCCCGCACTCGATCACCCACGCGGACCACCCACTGCCGGCCCCCCGCGCCGCCGCCTCGTGGGAGGTCGACGAGCGAACGGCGCAGCGGTTCGAAGGGCTGAACGACTACGGCGTCTGACCCGGGCGCGTCTGACGCCCCGCCACGACGTCCAGGGCGGCTTGGCAGGCCCCCGACATCAACGCTGGCGATGGGGTCCGACATTTTTGAGGGCTCCGCCGGCGGATCGTCGCGGGTGCGGCCCGAGCCGGAAAGTCGTGGAGACGCGAAAGGGCGGCCGCCCCGGTGGGGTGGCCGCCCTTTGCGGTGAGGACTAGTGGAACGAGTCGCCGCAGGCGCACGAGCCGCCCGCGTTCGGGTTCTCGATCGTGAAGCCCTGCTTCTCGATGGTGTCCACGAAGTCGATGACAGCACCCTCGACGTAGGGCGCGCTCATGCGGTCGACGGCGACCTTCATGCCGCCGAAGTCGCGCACCGCGTCGCCGTCGAGGCTGCGCTCGTCGAAGAAGAGCTGGTAGCGGAGGCCCGCGCAGCCGCCGGGCTGGACGGCGATGCGCAGGTGCATGTCATCGCGGCCCTCCTGGTCGAGCAGGGCCTTCGCCTTCGCGGCCGCCTGGTCGGTGAGCGTCACGCCGTGCGTGGGCGCTTCCGTAGCCGGTGCGGCTGCTTCGGTGGAGGCGGCTGCGTCCTGAGCGGTGGTCATAGCTCTCCCTCAGATGTCGAAACGGGCGGTCAGCCCTGACAACACGGGCGGTACCCGCTTTGTTCCACCACCCATGGTGGCACAGCACACCGACAAGTCGGGCGTCACCGTGACCACTGTCCCGCCACCCGTGCCGCGAGAGCGCCGAGGGTGCCCGCCGGGTCGGCCATGGCGGCGGCCACGGAACCCGCGTGCTCGGCGACCGCGTAGGAGTCCGTAATGCCTGCTGAGCCCGCTTCTCGGCGGCCCACGCTGACCTGGCCCGCCAGGACCAGGCACGGGATGCCGCGGGCCGAGGCGCCGGACGCTACGGCGGTGACCAGTTTTCCCCTGAGCGACTGCCAGTCGAAGCTGCCCTCGCCGGTGATGGCCAGGTCGGCGACGGCCAGGGCGGCGTCCAGGCCGGTCAGCTCCCGCACCAGGCCCGCGCCGGACGTGACGGTGGCACCCAGCGCCAGCAGGGCCGCGCCGAGGCCTCCGGCGGCACCCGCTCCGGGCAGGTCGCGGACATCGCGGAGCCGCTCCATGCCCGCGAGCTTGGCCTCCAGGCGCGCGACCGCCTCCGGGGAGGCGCCCTTCTGCGGGCCGAACGTGGCCGCGGCGCCGTGCGGTCCCAGCAGCGGGTTCTCCACGTCGGAGGCGGCGACCAACCTGGACGTGACGTCGGTCACGACGGACAGCAGGCCCTCGCCGCCGTCGGTCGTGCCGGACCCGCCGAGGCCGACCACGATCGTGTCAGCCCCGGACGCGGCGAGGACGAGTTCACCGACGCCGCGGGTCGTGGCGCGCTCGCACCACTCGGCCCGCTGGTCGGCG
>DATMCA010001834.1:0-2551 GCA_035559015.1 Umezawaea sp.
GGTCTGGCTGTGCGCGCGGCCGTCCGGGTTCACGCACGGGAACACGTGCACGGCGGTGTTCTCGACGACGTGGCGGACCTCGTCGGCGGTGTACCGCTGCCCGCCGTAGACCAGTCCGGTACCGGATCCGTGCGCCTCCAGCAGGTCCGCGGCCAGCGACACCAGCGCGTCCGGCGGCACCCACTCCCTGGCGTGCACGCCGCCCAGCAGCAGGAGACCGTCCACATCGGACCGCGTGCCGACGCGCAGCACGCGGGTCGTGCGGCCCTCGTGGGTCGGGTTGGGGCAGGTGATCAGCTCGGTGGCGCCGGGGTAGGCCGCGGCCAGGTTCTCCAGCGCCGACTCGATCTCCGCCGGGTTCAGGTACGCCACGGCTACTCCTTGCGCCCCAGGCCGCGCGGGACCTCGCCCCGAGCCGCGAAGCGGTTGCCCTGCCCCACTTCCGCCTGCCGCGCCAGACCGGTCTCGGTCTGGTTCTCCAGCACGGTCACCGCCGTCGAGCGGGTCGTGGCGAGCTTCGACTCCGGCAGGTACACGTCGATCGCGAACCCGTCGCCCTCGGCCCGCGCCACACCCCGGCAGCCGAGGTCCGGCTCCAGTTCGTCCACCACCGAGCGCAGGTCGTCCAGCGTCGCGGCCTCGACCCGCACGCGGAACACCGGCTCGTCCGTCGTCACGGCCGCACCAGGCCCTCCGCCAGTTCCACGGCCTTCGCGGCGTTGACGCGACCGAAGCCGTAGTCGTCGCTGTGGCCGTCCGGGTCGTAGACGGCCCCGCCGATCTTGTCCGCGCTGTCGCGCATCACCTTCCGCAGCGCGTCGCGGGTCAGCGCCGGGTTCACCGCCAGCGCCAGCGCCGCGCACCCCGCCGCGCACGGGGCCGCGAAGCTGGTGCCGGTGCTCTTGCCGTACCCGCCCCTCCCGGTCGTGCTCACCACGTCCACGCCCGGCGCGATCAGCTCGACCTCCGGGCCGCGCGCGGCGTTGTCCTCCAGGTCCTCGCGGGTCGACCGCACCACGGCGATCACGTCCGCGTGCGACACGACCTCGTCCTTGAGCACGTCGACGTCCCTGCCGTTGCTGGCGGCCCAGAAGATCGCCAGACCACGCCCGCCGCGACCCTTCGTCGCCGCGAACTCCAGCGCCAGCGCCAGGGTCGCCGTCAGGTCCCAGTCCGCGCCGTTCGGCCCGAGGCTCGACACCAGCACGTCCGCGCCCGCCGCCGCGTCACCGCCCTCGGTCGACGGGTCGGCCGCGTAGCCGACCGCGCGGGCCAGCGTGGTCTGCGTGCCCACCTGGTCGCCGAGGCACGCGATCAGCACCAGGTCTGCCTCCGGCGCCGCGCCGCTGCCGCCGAGCGCGTTGTTCTGCCGCGCCGCGACCATGCCCGCGCAGAACGTGCCGTGGTCGCCGCTCGGCATCCCCGCGACCCCGACCGTGAACGCGCCCGCCCTGGTGAAGAACCCGGACGCCGGGTGGATACCGGCCCTCAGGTCCTCGTGCGCCGCGTTGAACCCGTTGTCGATCACCGCGACCCGGACGCCCGCGCCGCGCGTCCTCTCCCACGCCACCTGCGCCCGCACGTCGGCCCCGGCCGTGCCGCCCGCCTGCCCGGTGTTCGCCCACTGCCACTGCTCGGCGTAGCGCGGGTCGGTGGGAGCCGCGCGCTGCGGCACGTGCTCGACGAGGCTGGGTTCCGCCAACGTGACCAGCGGATCGGCGTTCAGGTGGACCGACGCGGACAGGGAGTCCGCGTGCTCGGTCGTGTCGACCTCGAACAGGTTCGGCGCGAACCCCAGCCGCCGCACCAGGAGCAGCCCGCGCCGGGCCAGGGCCGCCTCCGCGGCTTCCGCCGACAGGTCGGCGTCGAGCTGCACGGTCAGCCGCCGGGTCACGATCCCCAACCGCCCGTTGGGCCGCCGGACCAGCCGCCCCACGTCCTCGGCGGTCTCCAGCACCGACGCCGCCGACGCGGGCACGAACACCCACCGCGCCTCGCGGAACGGGCTCAGCTCGTCGTCGTCGGACAGGGCCTCCGCGACGACGCCCCCGTCCACCTGGACGGCCACCACGTCGTCGACCTCGTCCACCGTCTTGCGCACACCACGAACGAAGTACTCCCGGATCACGACAGACCCCTCCTTCCAGCGCCGCACCGCCGCCCCAGACTGCGCGGGGTCGAGATCGTCATCAAGGTGGTCCGGCGCGGCATTCGGGTGGAGTCAGGACGCGGGTGGCAACGCCTTCCGACGTCTTCCCCGGTGTGTTGGTCCGATCAGGCGACGACGCGGTGGAAGGCCGGGAAACACCCGAGGTGCGCCGCCCTGAACGACCGCTGGCGGCCGCCGCCGCCTCAGAGCGGCAGCGGTTCGAGGACCGGCGCCGGGCGCGCGGGAACCGCGGTCAGGACGATCGCGCCGCAGACGAGGGCGATGCCGAGCCACTGCGCGGAGCCGACGGGTTCGTGCAGGACGAGTGCGGCGATGGCCGCCGCGCCCGCCGGTTCGAGCAGGCTGATGGTGACGGCCGCCGGTGCGCCGAGGTGGCGGATG